>JAJRQX010000055.1 GCA_024280065.1 Aquificota bacterium | reverse complement strand
TTATATCGCCTTCAAGCTCACCATTAGGCTCAAGCTCAACGTCAATAGTAGAACCTGGATCATCTGGATCCATTTGTATCTGCAAGCTGTTGGGACCAACATTTTGTGCTTTACCCTTCACCTCAACCTCTATCTCTTTAGCTATACAGTGGGCGGTGTTAAGATCCAAGCTGATGCACTCTACTTCAACCTTCAGGTTTTTACTATACGCAAACTGGAGGAGATCATCCACACCTGTTTGATTCACCTGGCTGTAGTCTACAGTGAAGGTCATACCGTGATGGACATTCAGGTCAAAACTGCCGTTCCTGAGGTCTGTTATCACACCGCTTAGCTCATCATGTTTATCACCCTTAGCGTGGAGGGGTGTTACCTTGAAGGTTACAGTGCAGGGATTAGTGTTGAGGTTCACCTCTGAATCCTTAAGTTCAAAGTCAAGGATAAGGTGGTTGTTCTGAGATGCGAAAATGTTTACAGCACCGTTGACGAGCACATGGCATGTGTTTGTGTTGGGATCACAGTGGACCTCGTTGGGTATATTCGGGTTATGGTTCGGATCGTGGTCAACAAGCTCACAGATGTGGGAGTCTCCATTATTGTCTATAACCTCAACGGGGCTTTTGTCCATCACTATCCTCAGCCTGTTGTATGGTCCCGCCGGACAGCTGGATATGTCAAGGAGCTGAAGGACGTTTCTGACCTCTATCAAGTCTATCCTGTAGGCTGGGTCAGAGCTGAAGACGATGCACTCCTCCCCCGTGCCAGTGTTCACCAGGGAAACCTCCCTTATGCCGACCTCAAGTTTTTTAAAATTTTCAGGAGAATCAGTTATGTAAGTAGCCACCGTCCCGCTTGATCCTCCACCGCCCCCGCAGCTGTAGGCGATAATGCCCGCTCCGAAGATTGCGGATAGAAGGGTCATTTTTTTCATCGCTACCACCTCCATGACCGTTTTTCCGCATAGAAATTAGTGCGGAAAGGTTACCTGAACGTTACCCTGACGGTGAACACACCGTCCCTGTAGGTGTGCTCCACCCTCCAGCCCATCTCCTCCACCAGCTTTTTAACTATGGAAAGCCCTATACCGAGTCCTCTCTGGGACTCCCTGTAGTATCTATCAAAAACTTTGGAAGGGTTCTTAATGGGTCTTGAGGTGTTCTCAACCACGAGGTGGTCCTTCTTGAGGACAACCTTCACCCAGCCGTTCCTTATGTTGTGTTTGAAGGCGTTGCTTATGAGGTTCTGGGCTATCCTCCTGAAAGCTTCCCTGTCCGTCCTGACCTTAACCTTCTCCAGAGATAGTTCCACCTTTATGTCCGGGTATATATTTTTCTGAGAGTTCAGTTCCTCCCTCACTATCTCGGAGAGCTCCACCTCCTCCATCTTCAGCTCAACTTTGGTGAGTAAAGGTCTGAGGTTCTCCTGAAGTGCGGTTATCTGTCTGAGGGCCATAAAGGACCTTTCAACCTCCTCCCCTTTATACTTCTTCCCTATCATCTTGAGGTTCACAGTGAGGGTCATGAGGGGCGTGTTGAGGTCGTGGATTATGTCTCTCGTAACCTCCTCTATGAGCTTTATAGCCCTCCTCAATGGGTGGACCGCATACAGGGAGAAGAGGACCGAGAGGGTCAGGACCACACCCGTGGAGACGCCTACGAGCGTCAGGGTCTCAAGCTTTAAAGCCCTCAGGTCTTCAAGGTAGCTCTCCCTCGGGTATGTGATCCTGAGGGCATCTTTTTCAACACCCGGGATCGGGACGATTATGTAGAGACCCTTGCCGTCCTCAAGAAGTTCGTAGTAGGTAAGCTCCTCACCGCTCACGAGGTCCACACTGAACCTCTCCCCTTCAAAGGTGTAGCTGAAGTTCTTGAGCTCAAGGAAGATGGAGTTCTTTAAATCACTTACACCCTTGGTGTAGTAAAGGTAGCCGATAATGATCAGGAAGAACTCCATGGACAGGAAGAAGAGGAGAAAACCCTTTATAAGGGACTCCCTCTCGTAGGCGGTTTTCGGAAGTATCCTCCTAATCAAGGATGTAACCCACACCTCTGACAGACCTTATGCTCAGACCGGTCTTCTTCCTGAGCTTATTTATCGCAACCCTCAGGGCGAGGGGCGATGGGTTCACCATAAGGTCGTAGAGCTCCTCCTTGGTCACCACCCTTCCTCTGTTCCTGATCAGCTTGAGGAGTATGCTCCTCTGAACCTCTCCGAGGTCAAGCTCCTCACCTCCCCTGAAGAACCTGCCATCCCTGTAGGTTATATCACCGCACCTTATCTCCTCCTCCTTTTTCTTCAGCCTCGCTCTTATCCTGACCACAAGCTCCTCAGGGTCAAAGGGTTTCTTTATGTAGTCCTCAGCACCAGCGGAGAACCCCCTCGCTATGTTGCCTATGTCCGTCAGGGCGCTTATGAAGATGGTCGGTGTGTCGTCTTTCATCTCCCTCAAGTCCTTTACAAGCTCTATACCGTCCCCGTCTCCGAGGTTCACATCAAGGATATACATGTCGTATCCCTTTCTCTCAAGGTGGTCTACAGCCTCCGAGTAGGAAGTGGCGACGGTAACGGTAAAACCCTCGGACTCAAGATAACTCTTCAGACTTTGGGCTAGAACCCTGTCATCCTCCACGAGGAGGATCCTGGCTCCCATCACTACTAAATTTAGAACCTGATACCGAGCCTGATCGTCAGGGAGTGGTCTATAGCCCTTCTGTTTAAACCGTAGCTGTAGCTTAGCGTGGTGTACAGGGACCTGCTTATGTCGTGGAGTATGAATACGGATATGTAGTTCAGGTTTCCCGAACCCACCGCGGACTGGGTTGTGTCGTAAGAAAGGCTCATGTAAGTCCTCCCGGTGACATCGTAGCCTCCCCCTAAGGAGAGGGCGTAGGTGTTCCTCTTTAAGGTCCTTAAGGTGTAGCTTGTGTACAGAAAGAGGTCAAGTGAGTCCAGGAAGAGATCAAGTATGAAGGAGGGTGTCAGGTGGACATCCCCGTCCGTAAACGGGTCAGAACCGGTCGGGAGTCTGACCCTGAGGCCCGGGATAAGGTAGAGGTTCCTAATGGGTATCCTGTAGCTCCCGTAGAAGGTTGTGTCTCCCGTTCCGCTTCCGTATAGCCTGCTGTAGAAGTAATACCTGGTGGTGAGGGACACGTAGAACCTGTCGTAGTAGTAAGCTATGGAAGTGATAGCTGATGCCCTTCTTTCTGGACCGTCGGAGATGAGGTTTGTTCCGATCCTCAGGTAGAACTTCCCCCTCGGTTTTTCTATGGGACAGCCGTATTTATCCACCAGTACCAATATGGGTGTGTTGGGGCATCTGTCCTTGCTGTCCTCAACACCGTCAAGGTCCGAGTCCTTGAATACACCAAAAGAGAGACTGAGGGAAGACGTTATCAGCAGGAGGGGTAATCTGATTTTCATGGGAGTTTATTTTATCAGCGGTCAAGGTCTGTGGTGTTTTTCCTCCTCCTCTTCCATCTCCTCCACCTTCTCCATCATGTCCTCCATGACCCTCTCCTCAAGCTCTTCCATATGTTCGGCTTCCTCCTCCTCTCCTTTATCAACCATCTCCTCCATATGCTCAAACTTCTCCTCCCTCTCACCTTTAAGCTCCTCATAGATCCTCATTATCATCTCCTCCCTCTCCTCCCTGTTCAGCTCCCTCAGCCTCAGCTTCAGTTCGTTCATCACCTTGTACCTCTCATCAGGTGGTGTCCTCTTCACCTCCTCAAGGAGCCTCAGGATCTCCTCTTGGGGACCCTGTGGAAAAAGTGTTGACACCAAGAGGAGAAGCGGGACAAGATATCTCATGCTTTAATTATATTAGTCCCGGGTTACCCGAGCGTTACCTATGGAGAGGGAGAGGATATACTTCTATTTCTTTCTCGGACTGATCCTGTTTTTTATCTTCCTCGCCATTATAACGCTCATACCCTTCCTCGTTCCTATACTCTGGGCCATAGTCATAGGCATAGTCATATACCCTGTTCACCTGTATCTCCAGAGGGTTCTCAGGAGCAGGACGATGTCGGCACTTCTCGTCACAGTCCTCGTCTTCCTCTTCCTTATAGTACCCATGAGTGTGATAAGTGTCCTCCTGATCCAGCAGATCGTGGACATAACACAGAAGGTTGTTCTTTACTTCCAAGACCACACCTATAAAGACCTGCTTGACCAGATAAGGAGGTTACCTCTCCTGAAGGATTACGCTGACAGGCTGGGACCTATTCTGGAGTTCACCCAGAGGGAGGAGTTCAGGAAGATACTCTCGGAGTCCATGAACAGGGTCCTGAGGTTTGTAGGTGACAAGCTGGGGCAGGCGGCCTTCATCGCGGGAAGGAACGTCTTTTACGTCTTCGTCTTCATGATAACCTTCTTCTTCATACTCAGAGACGGCCTTGAGATCCTCAGAAGGGTGGAGAGGCTTATACCCATGAACAGGGACGACCTTGAGAACATCCTGGGGACCATATACAGAACGACACTCGCTGTCGTCTACGGAGCTGTCGGGACAGCCCTCATACAGGCTATCCTTGGGTTCATAGGCTACTCCCTGGTCGGGATAAAGTTCGCTCTCCTTTGGAGCGTCCTCACCTTTTTTGCAGCCTTCATACCTCCCTTCGGTGCCTCCGCTGTCTGGTTCCCCTTGGCCGTATATACCTTCTTCAACATAGACCCGTGGAAGGCGGTCTTTCTGGGTGTGTGGGGTACCCTCCTCATATCAACGATGGACAACTTCATCAGACCTCTGATAATAAAGCAGGGGGTGAATATACCCTACGTGGTTTTATTCTTCGCAACCATAGGGGGACTGCTGAAGTTCGGGTTCATAGGCCTCTTTTTGGGACCTATCATATTCACCACCCTCTTTTCCCTCTTCAAGATCTACGAGAGGAGGATCCTCAAGGAAGATACTTGAAGGCCTTGTCTCCTATGTCTTTTCTGAAGTGCATGCCCTCAAAGTGTATCTTGGAAACAGCCCTGTAAGCTCTCTCTTTCGCTTCTTTTAAGGTATCCCCGTAAGCACAGACGTTCAGGATCCTGCCGCCATTAGTTACTACCTTACCGTCCTTAAGAGTTGTCCCGGCGTGGAAGATGATCACGCCTTCCTCCTTCTCCGCCTCCTCAAGGCCGTGTACCTCAAGACCCTTCTGCGGGTTCTCGGGGTATCCCTTTGAGGCTATGACCACGTCAAGGGCCCACCTTTTATCTTCCTCAAGGGTAACCTCTTCACCTTCGTAGAACCTGATCAGGGCTTCAAGGAAGTCGTTCTTTATCCTCATGAGGATAGGCTGGGCCTCGGGGTCTCCGAGCCTCACGTTAAACTCAAGGACCTTCGGGCCATCTCCGGTTATCATAAGGCCCACGTATAGGAATCCCCTGAAGTAGATGCCTTCCATTTCAAGACCCTTAAGGGTCCTCTCCACTATCTCCTCCTTTATCCTCCTTTCCGTTTCCTCGTTTATAACGGGTGTGGGTGAGTAAGCACCCATTCCTCCCGTGTTGGGTCCCCTATCCCCGTCAAGTAGCCTCTTGTGGTCCTGAGAAGTGGGAAGGGGAACATAGTTCGTTCCGTTCACCATAACTATGTAGGAGGCTTCCTCCCCTTCCAGGAACTCCTCTATGACTACCTTCCTTCCTGCATCTCCGAGGACGCCTTCCCTCATGAACCTGTCTACCGTCCTGAGAGCCTCCTCCTTGGTCTGACAGACGACAGAACCTTTGCCGGCTGCTAGCCCGTCCGCCTTGACTACGAGCGGGGCACCTACTTCCTTTATGAACCTCCTGGCCTCCTCAGGGTCTTCAAAGACCCTGTATTCGGCGGTAGGTATGCTGTGCCTCCTCATGAACTCCTTGGCGAAGGCTTTGCTTCCCTCAAGTCTTGCTGCTTCCCTTGACGGTCCGAATATCTTTAAACCTCTCTTCTCAAAGGCGTCCACTATACCGGCGACTAAAGGTGCTTCAGGTCCCACAATAGTAAAGTCTATACCTTCCCTCTCAGCAAACTCCGCCACCGCGTTTACATCCGTGGGTGATATGTCCACCACCTCAGCTATCCTGCTTATGCCTGCGTTTCCCCCAGTGCAGTATACCTTGGATACCAAGGGGCTCTGGGAGACCTTCCAGACTAAAGCGTGCTCCCTTCCTCCGTTCCCTACTATCAGGACTTTCACGGGAAGTTATTATAACTAAGAGTATGTTAAGAGATCTCATCTTCTGGAAGGTCACGAAAACAGCCTACCTCACAGCTATCGTCCTTGCCCTTATGCTACTTGTAGTTCAGATATACAGGCTCAGCTTCATAATCGTGGGACTCCCGCTCTCAAACTCCGTTCCTTTCTTCATAAGCTGGCTTGTGTATTACAGCTTTTTCTTTATCCCTGACGGTATAACCTTAGCGACCGCCGTAACCCTGTACGATCTCAAGGAAAGGAAGCTTCTGCAGGTCTTTGAGTCCTTTCAGATATCCACCCTGAGAGTTCTATATCTGTTCGCACTCCCTGTCGGGGTGTTCACCGCGATTGGGCTTGTCCTGTCCTTCTTCCTCTTTGAGGAGAGGGTGTCTCTTGCCAGGAAGAGCCTTCTGATCAAGTACAAGGACAGGGTCCTTGAGAACATACCCGAGAGGACCTTTCTTGAGGTAGGGGATCTTGTGATCTACGTGAGAAACAGGGAGGGTGGTACGTTGAAGGGTGTATTCCTCAAATACAGGGACTCCTTCGTCTTAGCCAACAGGGCGGTTTACAGGAAGGGGGGACGGTTCTCCTTCGGGAAGGGCTACCTGATCACAAAGGAGAGGGGTAAGTATTTTCTCATAAGTTTTGAGAGCTACAGGCTTGATACGGAGGAGAGTTTCTCCGCAGGCTTAAGGAAAAAGAGGATCGCTAAGGAGAAGGTCCTGAATCTCGTGAACGTGTCCACGATACCCTTTCTGTTTCTAACCGCCTTCTTGGGGACCCTGAAGCTCTGCAGGACACATCTCCAGGTTTACTACCTCGTGGCCCTCTGCGTTATCCTGCACCAGATACTCATGTTCTCCCTTAAAATGGCCCTTTAGGTGGTGCTTATCTCCCTGCCTATCTTCTCCTTTACAGACTCAACCTTCGCCTTTATCCTACCAGATCTGCCCTCCCTGTAGTCTATCTTCATGGTTATTGATACCCTGGGACAGTCCTTCTTCAGCTCCTCAAAGCCCTTTTTGAGGACCTCCATAACCTCCTCCCAGCTTTCTCCCTCAACTATGGTTCCCATGGGTGTGAGGACGTAGGGGAGTCCGGATCTGTCTATAACGTCCACAACCCTCGCCACATACTTGCTGACGCTCTCTCCCTTACCCAGGGGTGTCATGCTGACGAAAACCAGGAAGCTCATGGGGATATTATACAAAAGTTTCCAAAAGACCTCAGAGCACTCTCACCCTGATACCTCTTCTTGAGAGGTAGTCCTTCAGGTCCGGTATCCTTATCTCACCGAAGTGGAATACGGAAGCCGCCAGTGCTGCGTCCGCCTTTCCCATCTCAAAGACTTCATAGAAATGTTCCATGGTCCCCGCCCCTCCTGAAGCTATCACAGGTATGGACACCGCCTCCGCAACAGCCCTGCAGAGGTCTATGTCGTATCCTTCCTTGGTCCCGTCCCTGTCCATTGAGGTTAGGAGGATCTCACCCGCACCGAGGGACTCCACCCTCTTGGCCCACTCAACCGCGTCCAGACCTGTGGGTGTCCTTCCCCCGTTTATGTAGACCTCCCATCCTTCTCCCCTCCTCTTTGCGTCTATTGCAACCACTATGCACTGGGAACCAAACACCCTGGCCCCCTCCTCAATCAGCTTGGGGTTCTTTACGGCTGCTGTGTTCACAGAGACCTTGTCCGCACCCGCCTCAAGTATCCTCCTCATATCCTCAACGGTCCTTATCCCTCCCCCCACGGTGAAGGGCATGAAAACCGTCTCCGCAACTCTCCTCACCACCTCTATCATTATCTCCCTGTCCTCCGCTGAGGCGGTTATGTCAAGGAACACAAGCTCATCAGCTCCCTCTTCCTCATACCTTTTTGCCACCTCAACCGGGTCTCCAGCATCTCTGAGGTTCAGGAACTTGATACCCTTGACGACCCTTCCCCTGTCCACATCAAGGCATGGGATTATCCTCTTGGCCAGCATAAGGAAAATTCTATGACCTGTGTTAAGGGAAGGCAAACCGCTGAGGTCTATCATTTTTCCCGAGGAGGTGAAGCGATGGCGAGGAAGGTCTCTCAGGACATCATCAGGGAAAAGCTCATACTTGACTCCAAAACAGGAAACCCCGTAAAGGAGATATTCATAGAAGAAGACAGGATAGTGATAATTAAAGAAGGCGGGGAGAGGCTGGAGATACCCAAGAACACGGTAAGGGCCAAACACATACTCATGAGGATAGAACACGGTATAAGCGAGATAACGGAGGCCATATACGTATAATCTTCTCTTATGGAGGTGAAGGTCCTTAAGGGGAGTATCTTAGAAGTGGAGGCTGAGGTCATAGTCAATCCCGCGAACAGCCAAGGATATATGGGCGGGGGCGTTGCAGGTGTGATAAGGAAGTTCGGAGGGGAGGAGATAGAGAGGGAAGCTGTCTCAAAAGCTCCTATACCCGTAGGTGAAGCTATACTTACAACCGCTGGGAAACTGAAGTTCAAAGGTATCATACACGCACCCACGATGGAAGAACCCGCCATGAGGACCACGGAGGAAAAGGTCAGGAAGGCGGTGAGGGCTGCCCTCGGACTGGCGGATGACCTCTGCTTTAAGGTTATAGCCTTCCCAGGTATGGGAACAGGGGTTGGCAGAGTCCCTAAGGAGGTGGCTGCTAAGGCCATGGTGGAGGAGATAAGGAACTTCAGTCCCAGGTGCCTTGAGAGGGTTGTCTTAGTGGACCTTGACGAGGAGATGGTCAAGGAGTGGGAGAAGGCTGTTAAGGAGGTCCCCTGAGTTAAGACAGGGTCTGTCATCACATACGTTCGGGAAACAGGGTGAGCAATCAAGCCCGAGCGAAACCTGATAGACCCTTTCACCCACAGGTTTCCAGACCACGGGGTCCGTTGGACCGTATATGACAACAGAAGGGACACCGACATAAGAGGCAAGATGAGATATACCGCTGTCAAGACCTACGTAAGCGGATGCCGTCTTCAGAGCCCTGCCTATCCAGAGGG
>JAJRQX010000054.1 GCA_024280065.1 Aquificota bacterium | reverse complement strand
TGCTGTCTCTATAAAGTCCTCCTCCGTCTCACCCGGAAGGCCGAGGATCACGTGAACGCAGACCTTGATGGGCCTTTTCTTGGTTCTTAAAACCGCGTCTACGAAGTCTGACACTCCGTGAGCCCTGTTTATCCTCTTTAAGGTCTCAAAGTTAGCCGACTGTAGACCGTACTCAATCCATACCTCAAGCCCTCTCTCCGCGTAGGAAGCGAGAAGGTCAAGGACCTCTTCAGGAGCACAGTCGGGTCTCGTCCCCACGTCTATGCCCACAACTCCCTCAAACTCAAGTGCGGTGTCGTAGACCTCTTTCAGAGTCCTTAGGTCCGCGTAGGTGTTCGTGTAGGACTGGTAGTAGATGAAGAAGTATATATCTTCCCCGTACTTTCTCCTAGCCTTCCTGATACCCTCCTCTATCTGGACCCTAAGGGGGACGCGTGAGTCAAGCATGGAAGGTTTTGAACCGTCGTAGCAGAAGGTGCAGCCCCCCTTAGCCTTGGTCCCGTCCCTGTTGGGACATGTGAAGGGGAGGGCTACCGTTACCTTCTGGACCCTCCTGCCGAACCTCTCCAGAAGGTAATCCTTAAGGGAGTAGTAAGGTTTCGTCCAGACCCTCATGCTGACCTCTGGACCCCCTTCAGGATCTTGCGATATCTCTCAAGAGCTATCCTTCTTCTCCAGCCCTTCAGCCTGTCTATGAAGGTTATGCCGTTGAGGTGGTCAAGCTCGTGCTGGAATACTATAGCGGGAAATCCCTCGAGGTTCACCTCTATCTCCTCACCGTGTTCGTTGAGGGCCCTCACCTTAACCTTCTCCGCCCTCTCCACTTCAACGGTGAGGCCCGGAAAGGAGAGACATCCCTCCTTATACTTCACCCTCCCTTCCGAGGAAACTATCTCCGGGTTTATCAGGACAAGCTTCAGGTTCGGAGCGTCCTCTTTGGGCGTTGTGTCTATCACCATGACCCTGAGAGGAACACCTATCTGGTTCGCGGCGAGTCCTACACCTTCCGCATGATACATCGTCTCAAACATATCCTTTACGAGGTCCCTTACCTCCCTGTCCACCACGTCAACTGACTGGGTTGGTGTGGTGAGGACCTCAGAGGGATAGGTCACTATCTCTCTGACCATAGATCTAATTTATATTACATGAACCAACGCTTCCACCCGTCGGACCTGCCTCCCGCGGTAGGTGAGAATCTTCTCGGGGACATAGAGGTGATGGTTGAGAACATGAAGAGAAAGGAGAGTATACCTCGGATCAACATCCCCCATGGGACCCTTGAGGAAAATGTGAGGGAGGCTCTTGAGTCCACCTGTTCCGGGCTGGGTGTTGAATTCAGGAGGGACGTTACCGCGTCCAACTCTGGGTTCTTTGCTGGCCAAGGGATGTCCGTGTCAAAGGTCCCTGCAACGGTCCCAGATATAGACGTCCACTTAGGAAGACATGGAGATGGAGGCAGGCTTTCTGCTTCACCTGATGTATCTTCTCGGCCACAGAGTAGGATCTGTGTGTCCTGCTATAGACACCGGGAGGGTGTCCCGACCGCAGGTAAGGTAGCCCTTCTGGCTCTTAGGAGGTTGAGGGGGTGGACGTAAGGAAACTGATAGACAACTCTATACTTAAGCCGAACGTGACCGAAGGTGAGGTGGCCGAGTTCGTCAGGAGGTCCTCAGAGATAGGCTTTTACGCGGTATGCGTTCAGCCATGCCACGTCAGGATAGCCAAGGAGAACGCCTTTAACGGGACGAAGGTCTGCTCGGTGGTCAGCTTCCCCCACGGGCTAAGCCCCAAAGAGATCAAACTCAGGGAGGCGGTGAGGGCTGTTATGGACGGTGCTGAGGAGATAGACGTCGTCATGAACATATCATCCTTCAAGTCCGGAAACTACCGCTACGTTGAGGAGGAGATAAAGGCCTTAAAGAGGGAGACGGGAGCTGTCCTCAAGGTGATCGTAGAGACCTGCTACCTGACCGAGGAGGAAAAGGTGAAGGCGGTTGAGCTGTGCGTTGAGGGGGGTGCGGACTTCGTCAAGATGTCAACGGGTTTCGGACCAGGCGGAGCTACCGTTCAGGACGTCAGGCTCATCAAGAAGGTGGGAAGAGGAAGGATAAAGGTGAAGGCCTCGGGAGGTATAAGGGATCTCAAGACCCTCATGGCCATGGTTAATGCGGGTGCGGACAGGATAGGGACGAGCAACGGCTTTGATATTTACAGGGAGGCGGAGGGAGGTTAAATTTAAAGCCATGAAGTTCCTGGAAGAGCTTGAGGAGACCAAAGAGCTCGTTGTGAAGATGGCGAGGCTCGTTCAGGAGGCCATAGACAAGGCGATAAGATCACTGAACGATCAGGACGTTGAGCTCGCTGAGGAGATAATAAAAGGTGACGACGAGATAGACTCCCTTGAGGTGGAGATAGAGAAGAGGTGCATAAGGATGGTCGCCCTATACCAGCCGGAAGCTTCTGACCTCAGGCTCGTCATGGGCATATACAAGATAGTCTCTGACCTTGAAAGGATGGGGGATGAAGCGGAGAACATAGCGGAGAGGTCCATATTTTTAGCCCAGGAACCTCCCCTCAAACCATACGTGAACCTTACCCTTATGGCCCAGATGGTGAAGGAGATGGTAAACGACAGCGTGATATGTTTCCTCCAGAGGGACACAATGCTTGCAAAGAAGATAATAGAGAAGGATGACATGATAGATGAGCTATACCACCAGCTTGAGAGGGAGCTCATAACCTACGTTATGGAGGACCCGAGGAACATAAAGAGGGTCATACACCTATCCTTTGTGGCTAGGCATTTTGAGAGGATAGCGGACCACTCGGAGAATATAGCTGAGATGGCCATATACTGGGCGGAGGGTGAGATGATAAAGCACCACAGGATACAAGAGAGCTGAAGTGAGGAGGAAGGTCCTCGCAGGCTTCCTCATACTGACAGCCTTCGTCCTGATAAACATAGCCTTCATCCAGAATCTCAGGAACCTGCCCTACGCCAACTACTATCTGCTCCTCCTCGCGATAAACATAGACCTGATAGCCCTGATCGTAGTCTCCGCGGTTATACTCAGAAAGCTGATAAAGGTATACTTAGGGAAGAAAAGGAACATACTGAGGAGGAAGTTAGCCAACATACTCTTCCTCTAC
>JAJRQX010000053.1 GCA_024280065.1 Aquificota bacterium | reverse complement strand
TGGGGTATGTCTCCCCCCTGGGCCTCATCCACATAAGGTATGAGGCCGTAGCCGACCTCCATAGTTATGGGGTCAGGCTGGGGTATAAGCTCCTCCTCCTCAGCCTCCTTCCTCCGCTGTTCCTCTTTCTTCTGTTCCTCAACCATACGCTCCAGCTCCCTTATCTGTCTTTCCCTTAAACTTCTGCTCAGCAGGTAGTATATGCCCCCCAGGACCCCAGCCATCAGGAAGAACGGAAGTTTTGGAAGTCCTGGGATCATACCTATGAAGAGTAGGAGACCCGAGGAGAAGAGAAGTGCCCTCGGCTCCTTTGAGAACTCATCCGCTATGACGTTCCCCACCTCTTCCGTGGAGGAGGCCTTGGTCGTTATAAGTCCCGCGGAAGTGGAAAGGATAAGGGCTGGTATCTGGGAGGCAAGACCCTCACCCACGGTGAGGAGTGTGTAGGTATTTAAAGCATCCATGAAGTCCATACCTTTAAACACTATCCCCACTATGAGGCCTCCTACAAGGCTGAGGAGCAGTATCAGGAGTGCCGCTATGGCGTCACCTCTTATGAATTTGCTCGCACCGTCCATAGCACCGTAGAAGGCCGCTTCCCTCTCAAGCTGCTCCCTCCTTCTTTTTGCCTCCTCTTCGTTTATTATCCCGGCGTTCAGGTCCGCGTCTATGCTCATCTGTTTGCCGGGCATAGCGTCAAGGGTGAACCTGGCTGCCACCTCTGATATCCTCTCAGCACCTCTGGTAATGACTATGAAGTTTATGACTATGAATATGAGGAACACTATGAGACCTACCACCACATCACCGCCTACAACGAACTTACCGAACCCTTCTATTATGTGGCCCGCAGCATCCGTACCTTCATGGCCGTAAAGGAGTATACGTCTGGCCGCGGCTATGTTGAGGGAGAGCCTGAGAAGTGTCCCTATGAGAAGTATTGTTGGGAAGGAGGAAAGCTCCAGCGGTGTCTTGACGAAGAAGGTGAGGACCAAAACCGCGAGGGAGAAGGTTATGCTTGTTGCAAGGAGTATATCCAGGAGAAAGGCGGGTATAGGGATTATTATCGCGCTCAGTATTATTATGAAAGCTAAAACTATCCAGCCTTCTCTGTATCTCACCTAAACTTAAATTTTAATACTGGCATGGACATAAAGGAGAAGGTCTCCTCCTCTCCTGAGAGGTGCGGGGTTTACCTTTTCAAGGGGAAGCGGAAGCCTGTTTACATAGGTAAGGCTAAGAACATAAGGAAGAGGCTCCTTCAACACATCAAGATGGCGGAGACTGATCCAAAGGAAGAGGCCATACTTAAGGAGTCTGTGGACGTGGAGTGGATCGTGACGAGGAACGAGTTTGAGGCCCTTGTCCTTGAGATAGACCTGATACAGACCCACAAGCCCAAGTTCAACGTCATGCACAAGCACGGTGGAGGGTATCCCCTTCTGGTCATAACCGAGGATGAGTTCCCCACGGTGAAGATAGTAAGGAGCTCGGAGGTGAAGGAGGGACAGGCATTCGGACCATTCCTTCAGGCAGGTAAGGCTAAGAAGGTGAAGAGGCTCATCCACAAGGTCTTCAAACTGAGGACCTGCGATCCTATGCCCGTGAGGTCTGAACCCTGTATGGATTACCACCTGGGGCTGTGCTCAGGTCCCTGTGCCGGCCTTATATCCGAAGAAGACTACAGGCTCAGCGTTGAGGGGGCTAAAGCCCTCCTTTCGGGTGAGGTCTCGGGGATACTCCAGAAGCTATACGCTAGAATAGAAGAGCTTTCAAGGGAGATGGCCTTTGAGAGGTGTGCCCAGATAAGGGACCAGATAGTCGCCCTTGAAAACCTGGCCAAGGGGCAGGCGGTCTCGGGACTTCCCTTCAGGACCGCGGACCTCTTTTACTCCTTAGGTAGGAGGGTCGGTCTGTTCCTGATAAGAGCGGGGAAGGTTGTCAGCAAGGAGGTCTTTGACTTGGACAGGGAAGGGGAACTTGAGGAGTTCCTGATAGGCTACTATTACCACAACAGGGTCCCTGAGATTCTCATAGTTAACTTCCCCCTCAGCGATGAAGCGGTGAGGTGGCTGAGGGAGAGGGCGGAGGGGAGAGTGGAGCTACTCCGGGAAGTCCCGGAGAACCTTAGAGAGCTTGCGGAGGAGAACCTGAAGGAAACCATAGACCTTGAAGTTATAGAGGAGGAGTTCAGGAAGGTCCTCGGTTGTGAGCCTCCTGAGATAATAGAGGGTTTTGACATCTCCCACCTTCAGGGGGAGGGCATAGTCGGGAGCTGCGTTGTCTGGGAGAGGGGAAGCATGAACAGAAAGAGATACAGAAGATACAGGGTGAAGACCCTCTCCCAGATAGACGATTACGGAGCTCTGAGGGAGGTCCTTGAGAGGAGGGCGAAGAGGCTGAAGAGGGGAGAGGAACCCATGCCGGACGCCTGGCTGATAGACGGTGGGAAGGGACAGCTGAACGTAGGGATCTCCGTGAAGAAGACCT
The DNA here is from genome assembly GCA_024280065.1 of Aquificota bacterium. Classification (GTDB taxonomy): domain Bacteria; phylum Aquificota; class Aquificia; order Aquificales; family Aquificaceae; genus Hydrogenivirga. The sequence continues at coordinate 4,433 of JAJRQX010000053.1, read as the reverse complement.
ATAACCTTCCAATAAGGGTATTCGCCCTGGCCAAGGAGGAGGAGGTTCTGCTCACCGAGTGGGGTGAGGAGCTCAGGCTGAAGGAGCTTCCGATCCTATACAGGGTCTTCGGTCTCATAAGGGACGAAGCCCACAGGTTCGCCCTGACTTACAGCAGGAAGATAAGGAGCAGAAAGGCTATGGAGGAGGTCCTTTCAAAGGTAAAGGGTATAGGGGAGGTGAGAAAGAGGATAATTTACAAGAACTTTGAAACGCTCTATGACCTCATCAGGGCGGACGATGCGACCCTGAGAAAGCTCGGACTACCCACGGGCCTAAGGCAGGAGGTCAGGAAGTATCTTGAGTGAGGTTTTAAAGGGAGTAAACTTCTGGAGCTACCTCATAGCCAGCTTTATGGCGGGCTACGCTATGCTTGGAGCTGACCTCATGCTTGAGGGTCTATTGGGTCTTTTCGGAACGTACAGGAACTACATGGAGGCCATGATCTCCTGGGGAGTCCCCCAAGATCAGGCCTTCATACTGATGGCCCTGGGACATCAGATAAACTCCTTCCTCCTTGGCCTTTTCTTTGCGCACCCGAAAGTTTACAGGAGAATACCTTTCAGCGGACCTTTTAAGGGACTGATCTTCGGCTTTGTCTGGAACTTGATAGCTATCTGTGTGGCCACCATCTCACATACTCTGGGTGCGGAGTTCATGGGAATAATAGCGAATCCGGACATCAAGAACATCCTTTCCCTCACCCTACTCCACCTTATATGGGGAGGAGTCCTCGGCATCCTCTACAACCCTCCTGACTCAGTGTGATAAAATTTCTACCCATGCCTCACAAGAAGACCCTCAGGGACGTTCAGGTAACCGGCAGAAGGGTTCTTGTGAGGGTTGACTTCAACGTTCCAATAGACGATCAGGGGAACATAGTGGACGACACGCGCATAAAGGCATCCCTCCCAACAGTTGAGTATCTCCTGGACGCAAAGGCCAAGGTTATACTCATGTCACACCTAGGAAGACCTGAAGGCAGGGATGAGAGGTTCTCACTCCAGCCCGTCGCAAAGAGGCTGTCAAGACTGGTTGGGGTTGAGGTCAAGTTCGCTCCAGACTGTGTTGGGGATGAGGTCAGAAGAATGGTCAGCTCCCTGAAGGAAGGTGAGATACTTCTCCTTGAGAATCTGAGATTCCATGCTGGGGAAACTAAAGGGGATGAGAGTTTCGCAAAGGAACTGGCTAGCCTCGGTGATGTCTGCGTCATAGACGCCTTCGGAACCTGCCACAGGAAGCACGCCTCTATGTATGTCCTGCCTAAGATCCTCAAGCCAGCGGTTATGGGTTTTCTGCTTGAAAAGGAGGTCACCTACTTTGAGAAGGCTATGGTAAGTCCCCAAAGGCCCGTCGTGGCTTTGCTCGGCGGTGCTAAGGTCTCTTCAAAGCTGGGGATAATAAAGAACCTCCTGAAGAGGGTGGACAAGATCTTCATAGGAGGGGCCATGGCCTTCACATTCATAAGGGCGATGGGTTATCCCGTCGGAGACTCTCCGGTTGAGGAGGACCTGATACCCACAGCCCTTGACATACTTGAGATAGCGAGGAAGCTGGGGGTGAAGCTCTACCTCCCCGTTGACTTCGTGGTGGGTAAGGAGGTGTCTGACAGCACGCCGACGAAGGTGGTTCCATGGCAGGAGATACCTGAGGAGTGGAGAGGTCTTGACATAGGGCCTGTCTCCATAGAACTCATAAGGGAGATCCTTTCGGACGCCCAGACGGTCATATGGAACGGTCCCATGGGTGTCTTTGAGCTTGACAGGTTCAAGAACGGGACCTTCGCTGTTGCCAAAATGGTAGCCGAGTCTCCCGCGCTCACCATAGCGGGAGGGGGTGATACGGACCATGCCATACACAGGGCAGGCGTCTACAACGCCATAGACTTCGTCTCCACAGGCGGTGGAGCTTTCCTCCAGCTCCTTGAGGGTAACCACCTGCCCTGTCTTGAAGTCCTGGACGATAGGGAGGAAGGATGAAGCTGGAGGGCTTTGTGGAGACAGCCAAGTCTGCAGCCCTGATAGGCGGTCAGGTCCTCAAGGAGAACTTCCTGAAGGTCACCGACGAGAAGATAGAGGAAAAGGGGGAAAAGGACTTTGTGAGCTTCGTGGACAGGGAGTCGGAGGCCCGCATAAGGGAGTTCATCCTTAAAGCCTTCCCTGACCATACGGTTGTCGGCGAGGAGGAAGGGGGAGAGGACGAGGGAGACTTCGTCTGGTTCATAGACCCACTCGATGGGACCAAGAACTACATAGCTGGCTTTCCAATATTCGGCGTATCCGTGGCCCTCTCCTATATGGGAGAGCCTGTGGTCGGTGCGGTTTACCTCCCGTACTTTGACCACCTCTACTGGGCAGGGAAGGGGCTGGGTGCCTATAAGAACGGCAGGAGGATAAGTGTAAGTCGTACTTCAGAGGAGAAGCTGTCCGTCGTTGCCTACGGATTCCCATCAAGGGCGAGGAGGGACCTTGAGATCTACTGGAGGATATTCAGAGAGGTCTTTGACAAGGTGGCTGCCATGAGGAGACCGGGGGCGGCAGCCGTTGATCTTTGCTTCGTAGCAGAGGGTATATTTGAAGGCCTGATAGAGTTTGAACTTCACCCCTGGGATATATACGCAGGAGCTGTTATATTAAAAGAGGCCGGAGGTGATTACAGGCTGATAGAGGAAGAAAGAGTTAGGGATATAGTCGCCTCCAACGGCAGGATACAAGGGTTCCTGGAGGGGGTCGTGGGCAGGCACCTGGGGAGGTTCGTATGAAGGTTCTCGTTCCTGTGGACTTCTCCGAGATAACCAACGCCGTCCTGAAGACCGCCAAGAAGGTCTGCGAAGCTCACGGAGGTGAGGTGGTTCTCTTCCATGCTGTATCACCGGCCATATACATATCTTACCCGGAAAGCCTCTCGGTGAACGTCATAGATGTTGATGTCCTTCAGGAGATAGAGGCCAAAAAAAGGAGGGAGGCGGAGGAGAAGTTAAGAGGTCTTCAGGATTTCCTCAAGCCTATAAGCTCAAGGATCCTCGTGGAGGTGGGTGATCCGAGGGACCTCATACTTGAGGCGGAGGAAAGGGAAAATCCTGACATGGTTATCCTCGGAAGCCACAAGAAGGGTTTAGTTGAGAAGATCCTGATAGGCTCAACAGCCGAAAAGATAGTGAAGCACAGCCTGAAGCCCATGATAGTGATAAAAGGTTTTGAACCCACCCTTACGAAGAAGATTCTCATAGCTTACGACTTCTCAAGGACTGCGGAGAGAATGCTTGATTTCGCCCTTGAGTTCCTTAGACCTTTCAAGGTCGCAGTTGAGATACTCCACGTGGAGGAACCCATAGACATACCCCTGGTGGAGAAGGTAGGTGAGGCCATCTACAACAAATACAGAGAGGAGAAGAGGAAGTATATGAAGACCTTGGAGGAAAGGTTCAGGGAGGCAGGATTTGAGGTCTCTGTCAGCTTCGCTGAGGGGGATGACCCTGCGGAGGAGATAGTGAAAAAGGTGGAGAGAAACGGAGACACGGACCTCCTGATGATGGGGAGCAGGGGGCTTTCAGGCCTGAAGAGGATAATCCTCGGAAGCACCTCAACGGAGGTTTTCAGGAGGGTGGAGATACCTATACTTATCTACAAGGAAGGTAGGTGATGGTTACCGTCCTGCTCCTTATACTCCTCACCTTAGGCGTATCCAGGGCGAATTACTACTACGACTACCTCATGTGCAGGTATCTGTCCGAGGAGCCGGAAAGGGCTAAGGTTTACTGCCTGAGAGCCCTTGAGGAGATGCCCACATCCTCCCTTTACATGGACACTATAAAGCTCGTTATGTCCCTTAAGGAAACTGAGGAAGCCCTTAAGATAGCTGAGGAGTATTTAAAAAGGTTTCCGGACCTCGTGGACCCATACATAGCCATATACAGCGTTTACAGGATAAGAGGGGAGAGGAACAGGGCGGTTAAGGTCCTTGAGAAGGCTTACAAAAAGTTCCCGAACAACAGGGAGGTTCTCGTCTTCCTCGCGGACGAATACCTCAAGATGAGGAGGGTAGAGAAGGCTAAGGAGGTCATAGAGAGGCTGGCCAAGATAAACCCGGACAACCCCTTCCCCTACTACCTGCTCGGCCAGATATACATGAAGGAAGGAGACGTTGACAAGGCGATAGAGTACCTCCAGAAGGCTCTTGAGATAAAGAAGACGTTTGAGGCCGCCTTTGTAACCTTAGGGAAAATATACGAGAGGAGGGAGGAGTATTCAAAGGCGGAGAAGCTGTACAAGGAGGTCCTGAAGGAAGACCCGGACAACAGGGTGGTCCTTGAGAAGCTAGCCCAGCTCTACATGGCCACCGGAAGGGTTGAGGAGGCTAAGGACCTCTTCAGAAAGCTCTACACCATGTTCCCG
>JAJRQX010000052.1 GCA_024280065.1 Aquificota bacterium | reverse complement strand
GCCCAGACGAAAAGAGAACTTAAGGTTCTCATGGACGACCTTTCCACCCTCCTTGACTACACATCCTTCTACATGGAGAAGATAGACAGTATACAAAACTCTCTCCTGGGGCTCATCACCATAAGGCAGAACGAAGCGGTAAAGGTCTTCACAGTTATAGCTACCATATTCCTCCCGGCGACCCTCATAGCCAGCATATTCGGTATGAACTTTGAGTTCATGCCAGAGCTACACTGGAAATACGGATACCCATACTCCCTGATACTGATGGTGGCGGTAACCCTCTCCCTGCTATTCTGGGTTAGGAGGAAGGGGTGGCTCTGAGGGTGAAGGTGGAGGACATTGTCGTAGGGAGCTTCGCCTTTCTCGCCATGGTCTATCCTGTATTCATAGCCTTCATGATCCACCTTCAGGAAAACGTTGACCCTTCTGAAGACCTCAAGAGGATACGCATGTTCTACTCGGTTATCCTCGGGATAGCTAGCTGTGATAGGGTAAGGGAAGTAGTTCCCCTGATTGACAAGGACCTCCTCTCTGAACTCGGGGGTGAGGAGGGGATAAAAGCGATCTGCCTGAGGAACAGGATCCTAACGGACGGAAGTTCCCGTTTGGAGGAGAGGATCCTGAAGGAAAACGGGGCGATAAAGGTGGAGGTCAGTCTTAAGGTCAAAGAGGAGGGTACAGTGAGAAGGCCCATAACCCTTATCCTGAAGGCGAGAAGGAAGGACGGAGAAGTCAGGATAGAGGAGATCAGTTATGTTCAAGGGGGTTGATGTAGGAGGTTCTTACGTGAAGGTCGTCTGGGAGGATGGGAGGAGGGAAAAGCACTACATAAGGGATATAAAGGGAGACAGGGAGAAGCTCCTGAATAGGATAAGGGAGATAGTCCTTGAAGGAAACCCTCAGGGTGTCGGCCTCGCGGTTGCCGGTTTTATATCAAAGGAAGGTGTGGTCTTCAGGTCGCCAAATATACCATCAATAAACGGTGTTGACTTCAGGAGTCTCTTTCCAGACATAAACGTAGCTGTGGGAAACGATGTTACGCTGGGTGCCTTTGGTGAGTGGTTTTACGACCACAGGGACTCCGAGGTCCTTTTACTGGTTGCGGTAGGAACGGGTCTCGGAGGGGGTCTTGTGATAAGGGGAAAGCCGTACCTCGGCGTCAGCGGTTCCGCCATGGAGGTAGGCCACCATATAGTTGTGAGAGGAGGATACCCGTGTAGCTGTGGGAGAAAGGGTTGCTGGGAAGCGTACTGCTCATCCTACGGACTTGAGAGGATATACAGAAGTATGGGAGGGGAAGCGTTGCGGGACGCAGAGATCACAAAAAGGGCTAAGGAAGGAGATGAGAAAGCACTTGAGGCTGTTAAGGCCTTCAGGGAGTATCTAATAACTGGTCTCGTGAACCTGGTTCACATACTCAACCCAGACAGACTGATCCTCGCAGGCGGCGTTATAGAGGGTATGAAAGAGCTCCTCGGGGACCTTGAGGAGGAGCTGAAGAATAGAGCGGAAGGACTGCCTGCAAGGAACCTGAGGGTCCTTTTCTCAAAGACCGGTGAGTTCATGGGTGCGAGGGGAGCTCTGGCTTTTATTCAGAGCCAAGCCGCCGATATATAGGTTAGATGGAAGGAAGAAGGGTAGAGGGAGTCTTCTTAGACTCATCGATCCTCAGAAGCAGGGCCCAGGAAGCTTACCGTGCTTCAAGAACCATGGAGATAAGGGTCCTGTCCAGCGTTCCTGAGGCTCTACTCGCCTCCCTCGGAGGTCCCGGTTCAAAGTTCACAGCCTTCGTGAAGGAGGTGACACCTCAAAGGGTGGTTCTCATGCTTGAAAACGGCTACGAGATCCACGCAGAGAACAGACTTAGCCAGCCGATAAGGGAGGGAGAGAGACTGAGCCTTATGGTTGAGTCCCGAGATCCTTTGGTACTTAGAGTTGAGAGTGGTCTCTTCACAACAGGTCTTAAAGAGATATGGAGGACCATACTCAAGGAGGGTGTGAACTTCATAAGGCTTGTTCCGGAAAAGCTCAAAGAGTCCCTTGAAAATTCGGGTCTTGTATACGAGAAGAAGGTCTGGAACTTCCTCAGAGGTGAAATAGAAAGGTCTTCCTTGGAGAGGGACACAAAATATGTCCTTCTGAGAAGATTATCAAGCATGGACACATCCCGGCTTGAGCAGGTGATCAGGAGCGCAGACCTCCCGGAAGGTCTAACACGAAGGGCGGAGGAGGTCCTCAGATCCGCTGAGGCGGGAAACAGGATAGGATTCCTTATGGGTGTTAGGGAGCTGTCCTACGAAGCATCAAGGCTGGCGGATCTCCTCAGCAACGAGATAGAAAGCCTCAGCACAGCGATAGCAGAGAGGGTGAGGTCCCTGACCTTAAAACTGACCGAGGTCCTCAGAAACCTGGGTCTTAAGGTCTCCCTAAACAGGAACGCCCTTGAGGGCTTTCTCCACAACCCCAGGTCCCTTGACCTCATAAGGAGCATAGTGGAAAGCCTGAAGCTGAACAGATGGAATGAGACTGTAGAGAAGTTCAGGATAGTCGGCCTTAACATAAAGAACCCGGAGAGGATACCCCTCGTCAGGGACCACCTCATCAGACAGATAGAGCCCTTAATAAGGGGTGCGGTGCAGGGGCTCCTTGAGGACATTGGGGCTGAGGACATAAGGGGCATCGTGGAAACCTTAAAGAGGAAGCGGGAGGACCTGGAGAAGTTAAGGGACTTTTCGGAATCCCTTGAGAGGGCTGTACCGAAGGGAGTCAGGGAAAACCTTCAGAGGGTAGACCTAATAGGCTACCTCCAGAGCTATATGGTGGCTAAAGAGGGGAGGAAGTTTATCCTGCCTTTCAGGACGGAGGACGGGAGAGGTATAATCCTCTTCTCCGCGGAGGGAGTCTTCAGGATACTCATAAGGCTCAGCTACGATGAAGGTTTCGTAGGGGTGATCATGGAGACACCGAGAAAGGAAAAGCCAACACACATCAGTTTGACCTTCCTGACAGACATACCAGGCCTTAAGGAGGAGATAGAGACAAGGTTCCGGGAACTGAAAGAGGATCTTAAAGATGTTGGGCTTGAAGTCAGCAGGTTTGAGGTAAAAAGACTGAACGGTGAAGAGTTTGAGAAGAGGATTCTTGAAGACCT
>JAJRQX010000051.1 GCA_024280065.1 Aquificota bacterium | reverse complement strand
GGTAAAGAGGTGAGGGTGAGCAGATACATAATCCTGCTTCTTGCTCCTGTTCCTGTCCTCATGTTCGTAGCGTACCAGGTCTCCTCCTTTATACACTCACACCTGATACACCAGCCACCCCCTCCCGGTAAAGAGTTGGCCCGTCTTCCCGATCTTCAGTTTAAAGAGGCGGAGCAGAAGAAAGGAGTGCTTGACATGATAGGGCTTATAGATGTGAGAGGTTGGAAGCTGAAAGAGACACCTGCACAGCTGACCGAAAAGGAGCCGGAAAGACCGCCCTCCTACAGAGTTACCTTCACCTATGTGGGTCCCAGGAAAAGCTACGCAATCATAAACGGCAGGCTCTTTAAGGAAGGCGATCCTGTGTCCCCTGCGGAGAGGATAGTTAAAATTACCAGAGAGGGGGTTCTCCTCTCTGGAAGGTGGGGGGAAAGATGGTTACCCGTGGTAAGGTGATAGCTTTGTTTTTTTTCCTTCTGACCTTCTCATGCTCCTACAAAGCGGAGGTTAGAACCGAGAGTAGCAAACCCGTGGTAACTGTCCAGAGGACCCAGACAGCGGTCAATCCAGACCCGATCCCTCCACCCCCACCCCCCGTGGTAGCTCCCACCTACAGGGAGGTTGACCCCTTTGAGGGTAAAACCTTCACCATGTCCGCTGTGGAAGCCCCTTTAAACAAGGTCCTCTACGCCATAGCGGACGGTGCCGGGCTCAACCTCATACTCGCTCCAGAGGTAGACCCGAACATGACCGTGACAGCCACCTTCACGAAGGTCCCGATGAGGGAGGCCCTTGAGATAATCATGGACATGACAGGGCTGTATTATGAGATAGTCGGGAACGTCCTCTACGTTAAAGCCATCATGACCAAAACCTTCAAGCTCCCTTACGTTCCCACGGTCACAGAATACACCAGCTCCCTAGGAGGGGATGTCCTGGGAGGAGCTCTTGCCTTCGGTGGCGGGTTCTTCGGCGGTGGCGTCGGCGCGCTCGGGGGCGGTGGGTTCGGAACCACAGGCCTCAGGGGAAACTTCACCGTAGACTACAGGAACGTCCAGGGGTCTACCGACTTCTACGCCCAGATAGAGGAAAACCTCAAACAATTACTCTCAGATAAAGGAAAATACGTCCTAAACAGGTTCACAGGGACCCTGGTCGTCACAGATTACAGGAGGAACGTAGAAAAGGTAGAGGAATTCCTTGAAAAGCTCAAGGTCCAGGTGAGCAGACAGGTCCTCATAGAGGCCAAGATAGTTGAGATAGCTCTCTCCGACGAGTTCCAGTACGGTATAGACTGGCAGGCATTCTTCAGAAACGTCTTCGGGACGGGAGCAAACGTGACCCTCTCCCAGAACCTGGCCATACCCACGGGTGGTTATGCGAGTGTGAGCGTGGTTTCAGCGGACCTCAACATCCTCATTAATGCTCTCGCCACCTTCGGGAAGGTCTACACCCTTTCAAACCCGAGGATAATGGTGGCAAACGGCCAGACCGCCCTGATAGCGACGGGGGTCGTCACACCCTTCTTTGAGAGGCAGGCGATCACGATAGTTCCGGGAACCACACCAACAGCGCAGGTCCAGGAGAATATAATAAGGACCAACGTCCTTGAAGGCATACTACTCGGTGTGACACCCTTCATAGACGATGAGGGGAACGTGATACTCAACATAGTCCCCGTATCAACACGGCTTGAAGGAACCAGGACCCTTGAGAGGGACGGTGAGGTCCTGGCGGAGGCTCCGATCATAAACGTCAAGGAGGCGGGGACCATAATAAAGGTCAGAGACGGAGACCTGGTGGTGATAGGAGGTCTCATAAGTGACGTTAAAGGTGAGGAGGAGAGAAAGGTTCCCGGCCTCGGCGACCTTCCGGTTATAGGATACGTCTTCAAACACAGGAGGGAATTTAAGGAGAAAAGGGAGCTGATAATATTCTTAAGACCGAGGGTAGTAAACAGGAGCCTCTAAAATGAGCCTCCTTATGGACGTCCTCAGAAAGCTCCAATTCCAGAGGAGGCGTCCCCGCGTCCACCCTGTGCTCCTCAAAAAGAAGGACACAGGAAGCAGGAGATTACTCATACTATTAATAGCGGGGGTTTTCCTTTTAAGTACCGGAATCGCCTACTATTTAACCAACATCGTAGCCTCAAGGATAACCGCGGGTGTACCTGCACCGGTAGTCCAGAGGCCCACGGACACCACCCCTCCCCCCAGAACATCAGAGCCAGAACAAGAGCCGAACCCCCGACCTGAACCCAGAGAAGAAAGTACCCCGCCCACAGAGCTGAAAGAGATCCGGACAGTTAAAGTAGAACCCAGGGAAGAAGTTAAGAAGATCACAGAGGATATGGAAGAGAAACAGGAAAGGCCTAAGCCCATGCCTGCCAGGGTGATCACCCTTGAGGACCCCACCACTTACTTAGTTATGGCCGACAGGTACTTCAGGGAGGGGAACCTCATAAAGAGCAGGGAGTATTACGAGAAAACCTACTCCCTTATGAAAACACAGAAGGTTGCAAACAACCTTATAGTGGTCTGCGTCAGGTTAGGGGACCTCGCCTGTGCGGAAAGGGTCATTGAAGAGAACCCCCAGGAAAACCTCGTCTACACCTACCTTATGGAGCTTTCAAGGGTGGGGAGACCTGCGGAGGTTATAGAGCTTGCGAAAAAATACACTCACTTAGATAAAAAGGGAGCACTTTCCTTCGCCCTCGGATACGCCTACGAGAAGCTGGGAGATTACGCCAAAGCCCTCAGAAACTACAAAACCGCTTACGCTAAGGACCCTTACAACCCTTACTTTGCCTACAACTACGCCCGCCTCCTTGACTACACACGAAGCTACAGGGAGGCATACAGGATATACAGTTCCTTAAAGAACCTTGATATAGATCCGAGGATTAAAAGATCAGTAGAGGAAAGGTTAAAACTCTTAAGGTTCTTGGGGTTCGGGGAATGAAGAACAGCAGGGGGCTGACCCTAATAGAGCTTGCGGTAGTTCTTATAGTCCTCGGGATCCTTCTCGGTATAGGTGCTGGGATACTTGGAGCCCTGATAAAGAGGGTAAAGTACAACGAGAGCAGGGAGATAGTTGATGCAAACGTTGAGGCGGTTAAAGGGTTTGCAACAGCCAACGGCAGACTGCCCGCAAATGTTTCCGAAGTTCAGAACACCTTCAGAAGCCTTGCGGACTCCTACGGGAAACCCCTCATTTACATATTCAGCGGAAACCTTGATGACAGCTCAACCTCAATATGCGATGAGCTTTCAACCAACATAACCGTAAGGGTAGGATGTACGGACTCTACCTGTTCCACATACGATCAGGAGGTAAGCAACGTTGCGTTTCTGATAGTGAGCGGAAACGGAAACCACAACCTTCAGACGGGGGACACCTCGCTCACATCAGTATCAACAACGCCCGTCATAATAATGCGTGCGGACAGCGGTATTACACTAAAGATCTACGCTTACGGAACCCCAAGCATAGACGATTATACAGCGGACCTAAACAGACCAGAACCTTACGACGATATAGTCAGGTGGGTATCACTCCACGAACTGAAAGAACTCGCGGACTGCCCTTCCCTTTCCGTTTCCATAACAACACCTCTAACCTCGGTGCGGTTGAGGAGGACTCCCCCTTTGATACGTACCTTCAGGCTCAGGGAGGCAAAAACAACAAGTGGGGTGTCTTTTCGGGTGGGACATGTGATATAAGCTCAGCTTCAAGGACCTTCGGTACGGGAGGCTGGCTTACCCTTGAAAGGGACACGGGAAGGCTCCATGGCATAGCCAACGAAGACAGCACCTCCCCTCCCGGAGTTCTTAATACGTGTGAAAATCCTGTAAATATAGCAGACGTTTGTGTTTGTGCGGATTTAAACAAGAACAATAACTGCGGCTTAGGAGAGCCTTATGATGTTCAGTCCTTCTCGCTAATTGTTAAGGCAAAACCTGTCCAGATAATCACATCCCCTCCTCTTCCCGAAGCATGGGAAGGTCAAGATTACGGAGATTTGAATGTTTTCATAGACTCAATTGGTGGCACCGGAAATTATAGATACGGGATTTCTGGAAACCCCGCATGGCTCAATATTGACTTCCGTACAGGTCAGCTCTCGGGCACTCCTCCCACAGATCCAGGATGTTCTGAAACACTTGTCAATTTCACCGTCAGCTCCATATCCTGTTTAGATCCAGATGATCCGGTTCGTTGCCTAGAAACAATCTGTTCTTCGGATAATAAAGGATTTTCAATAACAGTTAAGGACCCAGACTGTGGTGGAGGAGGTGGTGGTGGTGGCGGTGGAGGAGGGTGTTCAACTTTTTCTATAAATATAACCAACAATACCTCTGGATATATATCCTATGATGTAAACAATGGGCCATGTACCAATATACTTC
>JAJRQX010000050.1 GCA_024280065.1 Aquificota bacterium | reverse complement strand
GATATGAAGACGTTCTGGATGACCACCTCCGCGTATCTGACCAGGTCCTTGGGGAGAACCATCCAGCCTATCCTGAAACCTGGCATGCAGAAGAACTTGGAAAAGCCGTTCACCACTATGGCCCTGTCCGTGAACTCAAGGAGGGTCCGTTCCTTACCTTCATAAACCAAGCCGTGGTATATCTCGTCCGATATGAGGAACAAACCCTCCCTCTCGCAGTAGTCTGCGAGATCCTTCAGGGTCTCCTCGGAGTATAGGGTTCCTGTAGGGTTCGCAGGTGAGGATATGTGGACCGCTTTTATACTCTTGCCCTTCAGCATCTCAGGTCTTATCTCGTAGTTGGTCTCCTCTGAAACGGGTATGAACTCGGGGACGACCTCAAGAAGGTGGGCGAAGTTCCTGTAGCAGGGATAGGATGGGTCCGCTATGGCTATCCTCTCCCCAGCCTCAAGGACTATGGCGTAGGCGATGAGAAAGGCACCCGAAGTTCCCGTGGTAACCACAACCCTCTCCGGGTCAAGGTGAACTCCGTATCTGTCCTTATAGAACTGGGCTATACGTTCCCTGAGCTCGGGTATGCCGAGGGCAGGCGTGTAGAAGTATCTCCTGTCCCTCACAGCCCTCTCAAGGGCCTCAAGGACCTTCGGCGGGGGGTCAAGGTCAGGCTCTCCTATCTCAAGGTGTATGACGTCTTCCTCTTTCCTGGCCTCGGAGAGAATGTCCATTACGATGAAGGGGGAGATCCTATCTCTTCTTCGCATTCTTCCTCCAGCTCATTATTATCTCCGTTACCTTAGCGGCCTTCTTTGGGTCCATGGCAGCGAGGATCTGTCCCGCCTGACGTTCCTTCAGCCTTATGAGGATCTCAGCGGCTATCCTGGGTTTTACCTCGTTCAGTATAGCTCCCGCCTCATCCGAAGGTGTTTTGCTCACTATCCTTATGAGCTTCTGGACCTCCTTCTCCTCCTCCTCGGTCAGCGGTCTTTTCCTTAAAGCTTCAAGCCTTTTTCTCTCCTCTATGAGTTTCCTGAGCTTCTCCTCTATTACCCTCTCAATCTCCTTTAACCTCTCCTCCTTCTTGCCGAGCTCCATCTCCTTCAGCTTCTCCTGGAGGGCACTCTGGCCGAAGGAAGCCAAGGAGACAAAAAGCAGGACCTTGAGACCGTTCTTCAGTATGTGTATGAGACCGAGCTGCAAGAACTCCCTCTTCACGGACTTCGCATACTCTTCGTAGGAGGCCCTGTCCTTTAGAAGATCAACTGCCTTCTCCTCCCTCTTGACCTCCTTCAGATTTTCAGCCTCCTGATCCTTTAGCCTCTCAAGTTCCCTTACCTTCCTCTCTATCTCGTTTATCCTGCTCACGAAGGCCTTCTGTCTGAAGATGAGCCTGAGGACATCCCCCGAATTTGTTATCCTCTCCTGACATCTTTTCAGCTCCTCCTCGTATTCCGCCTTCTCCCTCTTAAGGGACATTATGCTGTCCTCTATCTCCTTTATCCTGCGGGCCCTCTCCTCCTGCTCTATCTTTTTTATCCTGAGTATCCGCCTCAGGTTCATGGGAGCCTCTCCAGAACTTTCTCAAGGTCCTCCTTGGTGTTTAGGTTCGTGAAGGAGACGAGGTCCGGGTCCACCTCTCTTACCCTTTCCTCTGGGATCACCTTATAGCTCAAGCTGTTCAAAAACCCTACTATGCTCCTTCCTCCCGTCTTCATGTAGTCCACAAGGATACCTGCAAGGCCCTTGGAGTATATACCCACCAAGGTCTGTATCCTGCCGTTAGTCTGGAACAGCGTCACGGGCTCTTTGTACTCCTCAATGAGGACCCTCAGGACCTCCTCTCTGATGAGGGGCATGTCCCCTCCGAGTATCATCACATCGGGACCGTCGGCCACTTTAAGTGCTGTCAGAATTCCGGAGAGAGGTGTCCTGTCCGGGAGGATATCCTCAAAGACTTCCACACCGAGATCCCTGAACCTCTCCCTCTCCTTAACGACGAGGGCTACCCTCTCGCAGACCTTTCTGGCGGTATCTATCACGTACTCCACCGTTCTCTTGGGTCCTATTCTGTAGAGGATCTTGTCCTCTCCGAATCTTCTGCTCTGCCCCCCTGCGAGAATGAAGCATTCCATCAATCTTTAATATAAACCTTAGCTCCGTTCTCAAGGACGAGGACCTTTGATAGGCCGAACTCAGGGTGAAAGTCCTCCAACCCTACCTTCCTGGCATCTCTCAATGTCCTCCTTTTTTCCGCCCTGACCACACTGATGATAGTCTTCTCAGGTATGTAAACGTAAGTCCCTGCAGGTATGAGGTCGCCCTTTATATGGGGATTCATATCCCTGAAGGTGCTCTCCTTTATGCCCTTGGCTTTCAGGAAGTCCTTCACCCTTATTTTCTTCCTTACCATAAAGCCTTTTATCCTCAGCGAGTCAAGGGATACGTTGAGACCGTATTTTTCCGGAGACCTCGCTATAACGAGGACAGCGAAGAACCTTGGTACGAAGTTTCTCGTCTGGTCGGGGAGCGTATGCATTGAGCCCCAGAAGTCCCCCCTCACCCTTCTCCTGACGCACCCCTCACCGCAGTTGTAGGCTGCCAGGACCAGGTCCCACCTCCCGAACTCTCTGTATAGGTCCCTCAGATACATGCCCGCGGCCCTGGTGGACTTTATGAGATCAAACCTCTCGTCCACCCTGTCGTCAACCCTGAGACCGTATCTCCTTGCTGTGGCCGGCATGAGCTGCCATATTCCACCCGCCCCTGACCTTGAGACCGCGAAGGGGTTGAACCTGCTCTCTATCATCGGGAGAAGGGAAAGCTCCTCGGGGAGTCCCAGCTCCCTGAATATAGGTCTTATGTAAGGTATGTAGAGGTTGGCCCTTCTGAAGGCAATCTCAAGGCTCTTTTTGTCTCTAAGAAGCTTCTTTATCTCCCTCCTTATCTCCTCCCTGCTCGGGACCTCTATACCCAGTCTGTCGGCCTCCCTGCTTACGAACCTCCTCTCCTCCTCGGAGAGGGTGATCCCTCCCTCCTTCACTATGTGGACGCTCTCCTTACTATCTCCCAGGACCACCTGCTTTACGGTGGGGGTGCAACTCGTGACTATTGCCCCTCCCAGTATCAGGACCAGAACCTTCATCTTCCAATAATTATAGGTTCGGAAGTTCGGTGTAGGTTTATAATTTTCTCATGGGAAACAGAGAGACCTTCCAGAGGGCTCTCCGTGTCCTGCCCGGAGGTGTGAACAGCCCGGTAAGGGCCTTCAAGGCGGTCGGGGGCGACCCGATAGTCCTCGTCAAGGGAGAGGGTCCCAGGGTATGGGACGCTGACGGGAAGGAATACGTAGACTTCCTCTGCTCATGGGGTCCTTTAATACTCGGGCACGCCCACCCGAAGGTGGTCAGCTACGTTGAGGAGGCCATGAGAAAGGGACTTTCCTTCGGTCTAACCAACCCCTACGAGGTGGAGATAGGGGAGCTTGTAGTTGAGCTTGTTCCTTCTGTGGAGAAGGTCAGGTTCGTGAACTCGGGTACGGAAGCCACCATGTCCGCGGTCAGGCTCGCCAGAGGTATAACGGGAAGAAGGCTGATCCTCAAATTTGACGGGTGCTACCACGGACACTACGACAGCCTGCTGGTCAGTGCGGGGTCAGGGGTCGCCACCTTCGGTATACCCGGGACGCCCGGCGTTCCCGAGGAGATAGCTAAGAACACGATAGTTGTCTCCTTCAACAGCGAGGAGGCGGTGAAGGAGGCCTTTGCCAGATACGGGGAGGATATAGCCTGCGTTATAGTTGAGCCAGTTGCGGGCAACATGGGTGTGGTCCCACCGAGGGAGGGCTTCCTCAAGTTTCTCAGAGAAATAACTACGGAATACGGGTCCCTCCTCATCTTTGATGAGGTGATAACGGGCTTCAGGGTATCCCTCGGGGGGGCCCAGGAGCTCTTCGGAGTTAAACCGGACATCACATGCCTGGGAAAGGTCTTGGGGGGTGGTATGCCTGTGGGAGCGTACGGTGGGGCCG
>JAJRQX010000049.1 GCA_024280065.1 Aquificota bacterium | reverse complement strand
CCGGAAGGCATCCCCGAGAGGAATGAGCTCATAAACTACACCCTGACAAGGGACCTGCCCAAAGGTGGGGTCTTGAAAAAGACCCATCTCAGAAAGGCACCCCTCGTCAAGTTCGGCGAGGACGTCAGGATAACCTTTAGGCGGGGGAACCTTGAGATAACGACCTTGGGAAGGGTACTTGAGACAGGTTTCTACGGTGATACAGTCAGGGTGAGGGTGGGTTCCACGGGCAAGGTGATAAGGGCGAGGGTTGTGGGGGAGGGCGAGGTCGCGGTGGAGGGGTTCTATTAGCATATAAGAAATTTTTTATATTCGTGATAAAATAGTCCCTGGAGGTAGTGGTATGGAAGCTACCAGAAGGGACTTCCTAGGCCTTGCCCTCGGCGGGATGGGAGTTGTAGGTGCTGTGGGTATTCTCTACCCGGTCCTGAAGACCTTTGCTCCCAGTGCGGCGTCAACCACAGAGGCGAAGGTAGAGATAGACGTGGAGAAGGTTCCTGAGATGGGCATAAGGGTGACTTCCTGGAAAGGAAAGCCTCTGTTCGTTATAAGGCTGCCTGACGGATTTGAAGGTAAGTACAACTACGACGTTAAGGACACAAAAAACGATGCAGGGAAGCTGAACCAGGAACTGTTCAGTGGAAGAACCGTCTTTGCGGTAATAGGTGTGTGCACGCATCTTGGTTGCATCCCCCTCTGGAAGCCTGAAGGAGACGCGGACCTTCCCGAACCTCATCTCCATTGCCCCTGTCACGGAGGACTCTACACACCTTGGGGTGATGTTATAGGTGGACCCCCGCCCAGACCCCTCTGGGTCCCTCCGCAGAAGTTAGAGGGGAACAAACTGGTGGTTGGTGAGCCCGGGTTTGTGGACAGACTGGTCTGAGGAGGTGAAGGGATGCTCAGGAAGATAGTGGACTGGGTGGATGAAAGGGCTAAGGTAAGGGAACTCTACAAGGCCCAAATGGTGGAGTATAAGGTCCCTAAGAACCTCACCTTCCCTTACGTCTTCGGTGTTTTAGCCCTTATAACCTTCGCTCTACAGATAGTCTCCGGGATAGTCCTGATAATGTACTACAAGCCCGTAATAGCCCATGCCTTTGACAGCGCCAACTACACAATAATGAAGGAGATAGACTTCGGATGGCTTTTCAGACACATACACGCTGCGGGAGCTAACTTCTTCTTAGCAATAGTTTACCTTCATATGTTCACGGGCATATACTACAATGCCTACAAGAAACCCAGGGAGCTTGTCTGGATAGTGGGTTGGGTCATATACTTTGTCCTGCTGGTTACCGCCCTCACGGGTTACCTGCTTCCCTGGGGTCAGCTCTCCTACTGGGGAACGGTTGTCACCACCGAGATACCTGCGTCCTTGGCGGACGCACCTATCCTAAAGGGTTTCTTCGGAGCCATAGGGGAGACCATATCCGTATGGATGAAAGGCGGATACAAACTTGAGGACCTGGCCCTCGGTAGGTTCTTCGGACTCCACGTTATATTCCTGCCCCTCGTTCTCTTAGGGCTTGTGGGAATCCATCTATTCCTGGTCAGGGCCGCCGGTATATCCAACCCGGAAGGATACGAGATAGACAAGAAAAGCGAGCCGGACAAGGTAGTTCCCTTCCACCCCTACGTAACCCTGAAGGAAGGAGCCTACGCCATGTGGTACCTGGCGATCTTCTTCTTCTTCGTGTTCTTCTATATGTCCCACTTCCTCCCTGCGGATAACTTTGAGCCTGCTGATCCCCTGAAGACCCCTCCCCACATAGCACCCGAGTGGTACCTCCTCG
The DNA here is from genome assembly GCA_024280065.1 of Aquificota bacterium. GTDB lineage: Bacteria > Aquificota > Aquificia > Aquificales > Aquificaceae > Hydrogenivirga. The sequence goes on along the minus strand of JAJRQX010000049.1, from coordinate 3,789 downwards.
GCTTTTATGAGGTATTCAGGTCAATACCGAGCAAGTTCTGGGGCTTTGTGGCCTTCAACCTGATACTTCTGCTTCTGCTACTTCTACCCTTCCTTGACTTCTCACCAATAAAGAGTGCCAGGAGGAGACCTTTATTCTTCGTCATGTTCATAGTCTTCCTTATATCAAGCATGGCCCTTACCATCCTCGGGACCATGGCACCTACACCCACAAACGCCAAGCTGGGTATGTTCTTTACAGCCCTTGTCTTTCTCTTCTTCCTGTCACTTCCCGTGATCTCCTTCCTGGAGTGGGGCTGGTATAAAGCGAGAGGAGGTCAGACATGAGCGCTTGGGGTGTGGTGAAGACGGTCTTCTTCACGGGTCTGACCCTGGCATTTTTCTTCGTCATATGGATTTACAACCCCTTCGCCCACAAAGAGACCTACGAACTTCCTGAGGATGTGACCAAGATAATAGAGGACCCTAAGGCTGCACTTGAAGGAAGAAACCTGTTTAAGCAGAACTGTGCCAGCTGTCACTCTGTGAGATATGACGGGATGTATCTCCTCTCCGTTGAAACCAAACCCGAGTGGGAGAAGATCCTGAAGACCATGGGAAGACCGATAATAGAGAAGAAGGAAGGCAAGGTCCAGGTAAAAGGCTACTACCTGCCGAGGGATGTTTACGAGGCGGTTGCCCTCCAGGACCTTGAGAACCTGAAAGCCTCCTTCGGCAAAGTTCCCCCCGATCTTTCCACCATATATCTGGCCAGAGGTCCCGGATACCTATACCAGTTCATACTTGATCCCCAGAAGGTACTTCCGGGGACGTCCATGCCCAAGCTTTTCTTCCCGGAATACGATAAGGAGGCTCCTCAAAAAGTTGCCAAGATAGTGGCGTACCTCAGGTCCGTCTCCGAACCTCCCCCCTCCGAGAAGGCCAAGAGGACGGTAATGGGTGTGGTCACAGTAGGCTACTTTGTCATAATGGGGGTGATCCTCTGGTTCTACAGAAAGAGGCTTCTTGAGAAGATGGGCCTTCACTGAAGTACCCTTCCCTCCTCCCCGTCTTTAAACATAATTAAATTTATGATGGTAGCTGTCCTCAAGTTTTTGTTTTTTATCTCTGTACTCCTGATCTCCTCCTGCGATACCGGGACCAAAGAGTACAGGATAGCCATCTTTATATCGGGTGAGGGGAGGATGCCGAAGGTGAAGGGTTTCCTGAGCGGTCTCAAGGAGCTCGGCGTTGACAACCTGAAGGTTGACTTCTATGAAGGCAACAACACCCTCAGCAGGATGAGGGAGCTCGCTAGGGAGCTCGCCAGCCTTCAGGACAGATACGATCTCATAGCGGTGGGTGGGAGCCTTGAGGCCCACATGATAAAGGAGGCTGCCGGAAGGCTAAGGACACCTGTTGTGATACTCGGAGGAACGAGCATAAGGGAGTGGAAGCTTACTAAGAGCCTGTCGGAGCCTTCGGAGAACATAACGGGCGTGGACAACCTGAACGCGGAGCTGATGGCCAAGAGGGTTGAGCTGTTTACAAGGATGTTCCCCAACATAAAGAAGGTCCTTGTCTTTTGCAATCCCCAGTTTGAAGCTTCAAAGAACGCAACAAGGATAACCGTAAGGGCTGGCAGGAGGTTCGGCATAAAGGTGGTTCCGGTCAGTGTGAAGGATGTCAGGGAGCTTGAGTACATAATAAGCCATATGAAGGAGGACGGTTTCGGTGCGATAATAATAACCCCCTGCTTTTACACGGAGAACTTCCTGACCACCTACATACTCCACTACGCCAACTTCTACCAGATACCTGTCTTCTGCCACTCACCCGGTCTTGTAAGGAAGGGGTGTCATGTTGCTTACGGGACCTCCGGATACGAGCAGGGACGCCAGGCCGCTCACATAGCCTACAAGATCCTGAACGGGACTCCCGTTAAGTTCGTTCCCTTTGAGAGGGCTTACTACCCCAGGCTTGCTGTGAACGAATCCGCCCTGGCGGAGATAGGTGTGACCTACAACAGGGAGTTCATAACTTACGTGGATGAGGTTATAAGATGAAACTCTCCCTCAAGGGGAGGATAGTTATCCTGCTCCTTATCCTGACCTTCATCCCTGTGACCCTGTACTTCTACCACTACACCTCCATGAAGAGGAAGCTGATACAGGACAGATTGAACCTCCACGCCCTCTACGCAACCTCCCTCGTCACCAAGGTGGAGCTCTTCCTTGAGAAAGTGATATCCGAAGCCTCGTCCTCTCTGTCGCTATACAGGACCCTGGGCTTTTCTGAGGAGGAGATGATATGGAGGGTGACGGGCCAAGTGAGGGGTGTCTTTGAGGGAGCTTTCTACTCTCCCGAGGGGATACTCCTTACCTCCGCAAGCAGGGAGAGGGTGGACCCGGAATTCCCGAAGTTCATAAATCTCAAAACCGATCGGAGAATCCTGGGTATAAGCTACACGGAATACCAGGAACCTTTCCTGAGGTTTCTGATCCCGGAGATAGAGGACGGGCTTCTGAAGGGATACTTCGTCTTCTCCCTGGACCTTTCTCTCTTCTGGCAGTCGGTAGTCTCTTCAAAGCCAGGTCCGAACGTTGAGGTCTTCCTAACGGACTCTGAGGGAAACATTCTCGCCTTCAGCGATCTTAGGTTCCCGGGGCTGAGAAGTATACCCTTAAGGAGCGGTGTTTACAGGTCCGTCATAACCGGGCTTGACGTAGTGGGAGTTTACGCCAGGAGTGAGGACGGCACCTGGGTAGTGGTTGTGGAGGAGCCGGTGTCCTCGGTTCTGGTTCCCGTGTCCGAGTTCCAGACAAGAGCGATGCTCGCGGGGTCCGCCTTCATGGTGAGCGTGGGTATGTTCGCCATACTCGTTCTGTTCAGGATATTCAGGCCTCTTGAGAACCTCAGGAACTACATAGTCAGCTGGGAGAGGGAGAACATAAACAGGAGCGTTCAGGCGGGTGACGAGGTGAGCGAGCTATCCCAGGCCTTTGAGAACCTTATAAGACGGCTTGAGGAGGACAGGAAGCTTTACTCCGCCCTCTTTGAGAACACCCTTGACGGGATCATAGTCTTCAACGTGCAGAGAAAGGTCATAGACGTGAACAGGACCATCCTTGAGCAGTACAAACTCACCAAGGAGGACCTCCTCGGGAAGAGTATGTCTGATCTCATAGGTGAGGACCTTCCCTTAGTGAGTCTTTTCTTCACAGAGAAAAAGCTCAGACTGAGGGAGGAGATATTCTGCCAGCTGAAGCAGGACATCCTCAGGATAGAGGACAACCTCTACATACTGTGGAGACTCAAAGACGTATCTCAGGAGAAGGAGCTGAAAGTTTTACTTGAGCAGACCGCCAAACTCTCCTTAGCTGGGGAGATAGCCTGTTCGGTAGCCCACCAGATAAACAACCCCCTGGCCTCCATAATGGGCTATGCGGAGAGCATAGCTATAAGCACCTCCGAGGAGGAGACCAGGAAGAAGGCGGAAGTCATAATCAGGCAGGCTGGTAAGTGTGCGGAGACGGTAAAAAAACTCCTTGAAGTGGGTAAACCCTTTGAGGGCAGACCCGACTACGTTAAGCCAGAGGACCTAACCATAGAGGTTATAAGGATGCTCCACCCGAAGGCCAAGAGGAGAGGCGTTACCGTAGAGTTCAATAGCAGCTTAAACGGTGAGAGGATATTCACGTTCCCTTGGCAGATAGAACAGGTCCTTATAAACATAGTGGACAACGCCATAGAGGCCTGCGGAAACAGGGGTAAGGTTAAGGTGAGTCTCTTTAAGGAGAACGGGAACGTG
>JAJRQX010000048.1 GCA_024280065.1 Aquificota bacterium | reverse complement strand
TAAACAGGAGCTCCGGAAAGGGACCTTTGAGGGTATCAAAGGAGACCGAGGAGGTTATAAGAGCCTCACTCTACGCCTATGAGAAAACCTACGGCTACTTTGACATAACCCTTGGTTCGGGGAAGGTAATAGTATCTGAGGGTGGTGTCTTCCTTACCGACGGGACGAGGATAGACCTCGGAGGCGTGGGCAAAGGCTTCGCCGTTGAGAAGGCATCGAGTTACGCGGATACAGAGTGGGGTTTCGTGTCAATAGCGGGGGACATGAAGGTGTGGGGTCACAGAAGACCCTTGGCTGTAAAAGATCCCTTTGAAAAGGGACCTATAGCCCTTATGGTGAACTCAAGGGACCTTTGTCTATCAACCTCGGGTAACTACATAAAGGATCACATAAGGCAGGAGGATAAAGACCTGGTCCAGATAACGGTTGTATACACAAACTGCACTCTTGCAGACGCCTACGCCACTGGTCTTTTTGCCATGCCGAGGGACCTGAGGAGGAGGTTTTACAAAGAGAACCCGGATGTGGGCGTCCTTGAGGTTTACAGGGACGGCTCCCTTTACATGAACGAGGCCTTCCTCTCTTACTTTGAGGAAGTCAGGCTTAAAAAGACATTAAATCTCAAAAATTAACAGCGATACGAACCACTAAAGCGGTTTTATGATCTAAATCATAGATTTTAGGTATTGAGATTTGATTTCATTTTCTACACAACTTAGGAGGTGTGTGGAGATGAGGAAGGCACTTCTGGGAACTCTTCTCCTTTCAACAGCCCTCTTTGCTCAAGAGGAGGAGGTGAAGAAGCTCAGAGAAGAGGTGGAGGTCCTTAAGGAAGAGATAAGGAAGCTCAGGCTTGAAATCGCGGCTCCCGAGATAACAGAGTACAGGAGCTACACAGGCCTGGGTCCGGCAGCGTCAAAGGCCCTTTTCAATCCAAAAGGCGTGTCAATAGGAGGATACGGTGAGATATGGTTCACCAGCATACCGAAGGAACGTCCAAGGTTTGAAACGGACGTATTCAGGTTCATCACATATCTCGGGTATGCCTTCACCGATAAACTGAAGTTTAACTCCGAAATAGAGATAGAGCATACGGACGAGATACTGGTTGAGTTCGCATTCCTTGACTACAGAGTAAACAGGTTCTTCGGGGTAAGGGGTGGACAGGTGCTTATACCTGTTGGGATCACCAACGAGTATCACGAACCGCCTACTTACTTCAGCGTCCGCCAGCCTTACCTTGAGAAGAAACTCTTTCCTTTCACGTGGAAGGAAAACGGTGTGGGCGTTTACGGGGAAACGGACATGATAGAGTTCAGGGCGTATCTGATAAACGGTATGAGGGCTGAACAAGGTGTTTACGACCCGACCGAGCCACTTGACAGCGTAAACCAGAACGGGGGGCAGGCGGTATCGGACAGCGTAGCCTTCACGGGGAGGTTTGACATTAAGCTTCCTAAGAACCTTAAGGTAGGCTTAGCTACGTTTATATCTCCTGTCCTGAACCCCGGCGGAGACACCCTCGGGACAGTAAATCTGTTCTCGCCTCACCTCTGGTGGCAGTATGCAGGCTTTGATGTAAGGTTTGTGGGAGCATACGTTAACGTAAGCGGTGCGGACAAGATAAGTCAGGAGATAGCAACCGGAGACCCGTTCCCAGAGAAGATGCAGGGTTTTTACTTCCAGGTAGCCTACAACATACTTAGACACTTTGATACGGACCATGAGCTCTTCATCTTCGGGAAGGTAGAAAACGTGGACAGGTACAATAAGGTGCCCGCGGGTTACACCAAACCCACGGGGAAGGCATCGGAACTTAACGTTATAAACTTCGGTGTATCCTACAGACCTCATCCTCTTGTAGCTCTTAAGGCTGATTATGCTAAGGAAAACTATGAGAGTTATCAGGACCTTGATGTTTACAGTGCTGCCATAACCTGGATGTTCTAAACCGCACCCGGTAGGTCTGCCGAGGGCTGTGGGGAGGGAGGAGGGAAGGAGGTTGTGATATGCCCGGAAACAGCTGGCTCACTGATGAGTACATAAGGGAGCGTTTGGAGGTCGCCCTGAGCCTGAAGAGACGCATAAACCTGAGAGACTTCAAGATCCTCTTCATGATACCGGTTGATGATGAGAGGATACTTGACCTTGCCAAAGAGTGCGGTTTTAAGGTGTCCCGGGTTCATAGGGGCATAGTTATAGAGGTAAGATGCAGGGGGTAACTTATGGATGCACCTCCTCTCTCAAGGAGGGAACCTATACTTGACCTCTTCTGGCATGTGTGGGGTTACGAGATTCTGACAGACAGCGGTGTTATTCTCGGAGACAGAGAGTTCATCTTTGACAACCTTTCTGAATTCCTTGATATCCTGCTTTTTGAGATACACACCGAGTATGCGGAGGAGTTGAAAGACACTTACATCTTTGTAAACATAAGGCCGACAACATTTATCCTGTTCGCGGACAGGATCAGGAGGCTGGTAAAGCCCAACCTTGTAATTGAGATAAGAGAAGACAGGACAGATGCCAGGATCTTGGAAAGTATAGGGGAGGTGAAGGAGAAGCTTGGTGTTAAACTCTGTATAGACGACTTCGGAACAGGTAGCTCCAATATAGAAAGGTTAATTCTGCTGAGGCCTGATTTTGTGAAAGTAGACATGAGGGTCCTCTCCCCGCTTCCTTACGCATGCAGGAAATCCGCCCTTAAGAACCTCGCCAGCCTTATATATGAAACAACAAGAGCCCAAGTGATCCTTGAGAAGGTGGAGAACCCTGAGGACCTTGACATTGCAGCCGAGATAGGTATTTCCCTGTGGCAGGGGTTTCTGCACCTGAAGAAAAGCAGGTGACCCTGCGGGCTCTTGCCTGCCTCTTTCCTTCCCTCTTTCAGGTGCCGAACTCCCACGAGGAGAGGTATTTAATCTGTTCTGGTGTTAGCTCATCTATCTCTATGTTCATACTTTTTAGCTTGAGCTTGGCCACCTCCCTGTCTATATCCTCGGGTACCCTGTAAACCTCTTTCTTCAGTCCTGTGTGGTTCTTGACTATAAACTCTGCACACAGTGCCTGGTTTGCAAAGGACATGTCCATAACTGAGGCTGGATGTCCCTCAGCGGAAGCCAGGTTCACGAGCCTTCCCTGTGCGAGGAGGTATATCCTCCTACCGTCCTTTAGGGTGTACTCCTCAACATTATCCCTAACTATCCTCTTTGATACACTCATCTCCTCAAGGGCGTTTATGTCTATCTCTACGTTGAAGTGTCCTGAGTTGGCTATTATCGCTCCGTCCTTCATGACCTCAAAGTGCTCCCTTCTTATGACTGAGGTGTTGCCGGTGACCGTTACGAAGAAGTCTCCGATCTTCGCAGCTTCCCTCATGGACATGACCAGAAAGCCGTCCATCCGCGCCTCAAGGGCCCTTATTGGGTCCACCTCCGTCACTATAACCACCGCTCCCATACCTCTCGCTCTCTGGGCGAGACCCTTACCGCACCACCCGTAGCCCGCAACAACGAAGTAGGAACCTGCCAATAGCCTGTTGGTAGCCCTCAGGATACCGTCTATCGTTGACTGCCCCGTCCCGTATCTGTTATCAAACATGTGTTTGGTGTAGGCATCGTTCACAGCTATTATAGGGAACTTTAATACACCGTCTTTCGCCATAGCTCTAAGCCTTATGACCCCGGTGGTGGTCTCTTCCATACCTCCTAAGATCCTTTCAGCCAGATCCGGAAACTCCTTGTGTATGGTTGATATGAGATCAGCACCGTCGTCTATAACTATGTTCGGCTCCCTCCTTATGACCTCTCTGAGATGTTCGTAATAGGTGTCTCTGTCCTCACCTCTTATGGCGAAGACGGGAATGTTGTAATACTTTACCAGTGCTGCAGCAACATCATCCTGGGTGGAAAGGGGATTTGAGGCCGTAAGAAACACCTCAGCCCCGCCATCTTTCAAGGTTCTAACCAGATTGGCGGTTTCGGTCGTAACATGAAGGCAGGCGGAGATCCTTATGCCTTTTAGAGGTTTTTCTCTTGAGAACCTCTCCCTTATTGTCCTCAGGACGGGCATATCCTTCTCCGCCCACTCTATACGGTTCTTCCCCTGATCCGCAAGGGATAGGTCCTTAACATGGTGGTCCATCCTTTCCTCCGTGATTTTTGATCTTTAATGGCGGAGCCGACGGGATTTGAACCCGCGACCTCCGGCTTGACAGGCCGGCGTTCTGACCAGGCTGAACTACGGCTCCTGCCAGAGTAATATTATATCCCTTGAAGGTTTCTCATTCAACGTTGGCGGCCTGTTGTTTTATCTTGTCCACCTCAACCTTTATGGCCACTGTAAACTCGGACAGGTCAGGTATCTTGTTTCCGAGCGTGGTTATCTCCCTGTGTATCTCCTGGGCTAAGAACTCTAAGTTTTTGCCTATCTCTCCTTCTCTGGCTATGACCTCCCTGAACCTTTTTATGTGGGCCTTTAATCTCGTTACCTCCTCGTTTACGTCCATCCTCTCAAGGAGGAACATCAACTCGTTCAGGACCGTGGGATGATCTTCGGGTAGTTTCATATCCTTGGCACGGGTGAGTATCTTCTCCCTTATTCTATCCTCTATGCTCTCCTTGCGGGCTTCTATTTCCTTCAGGATCTCTTCTATCCTGTTTATCCTCTCCTCCATGTCTCTCTTCAGGGCTTCACCTTCCTTCCTGCGTGATGCTATGAGACCCTCAAGGGCGTTATCAAGGGCGCGAAGAACTGTACTCTCAAGGTCCTCATCAACCTCCAATGCGGTCTTCTCCGCATACTTCCAGGCGAACTCAAAAACCTTGTCTCCGGACAACGCTAAACCTACTTTGGTTTCCGCTATCTCCTTTATCATCTCAACGCCTTTGGCCAGCTTCTCCGTGTCTATAGGTGGTATTACTTCCTTAGGCTCCACCTCAATTACAACCTGGACCGTGCCCCTCCTTAATCTCGTTTTTACCCTCTCCCTGATCTTGGGTTCCAGGACTATTAGGAAGGGAGGGACCCTGATGGACACGTCCAGACCTTTGCCGTTCACAGACCTGATCACAGCAACAGCACACCACCTTTCTCCTTCGGATTCTCCTCTCCCGAACCCTGTCATACTGAACATGCCTATAATTTTAAATTCAGGCGGGGTGGCGGAGCGGACGAACGCGGGGGACTCGAAATCCCTTGCAGGGTGTTCAAGCCCTGCCGTGGGTTCGAATCCCACCCCCGCCGTTTTCTTTTAGAACCTAATCTCGCAGGTGTGGTCGTATTCTATGAGCTCCTTTATCTTGGGTTCTTTACCACACAGGGGACAGTCAGGATCCTTTCTGAGCTTCACCTTTCTGAAGTCCATAGATAGTGCGTCCATTATGAGAAGCTTACCTACGAGGGTCTCACCTATGCCGAGGATCAGCTTGATCGCCTCTGTAGCCTGTATGCAACCCATTATCCCGCCGATGGATCCAAGGATCCCTGCCTCCTGACAGGAGGGGACCATACCGGGGGGTGGTGGTTCGGGGAATAGACATCTGTAGCAGGGTGTATTTTCCCTGTCCCTGAAATCAAAAACTGTACACTGACCCTCAAACCTGAGCATCGCTGCGGAGACGAGTGGCTTTCCTGCGAAGTAGCAGGCGTCGTTTATGAGGAACCTGGTGGGGAAGTTGTCGGTCCCGTCAAGGATAACGTCGTAGTCCGCTATTATATCCATTATGTTTTCCTTGCCTATCATCGTGTTGTAGGTGACTATCTTCACATCGGGGTTCAGGGCCTCCAAGGTCTTTTTGGCGGACTCCACCTTCGGCGTGCCAACCCTGTCAGTCGTATGGAGTATCTGTCTCTGGAGGTTTGAGAGGTCCACCACGTCAAAGTCAACAACTCCTATCGTCCCGACTCCCGCTGCCGCTAAGTAGAAGAGGGCTGGGGACCCTAACCCTCCAGCTCCTATGACGAGGACCTTGGACTTAAGGAGCTTCTCCTGACCCTTGCCGCCGACCTCGGGAAGTATTATGTGCCTCGCATACCTCTTGATCTGTTCCTCTGTGAACTTGAACATGACTATAAAATATAACATTCGGGTGGAAAAGGTCAAAACCAACCCGGCCAAGGTGATCCTCAGCTCCTATTTAGCTCTGATAGTTTTTGGTTCATTCCTGTTCTGGGTCCTCCCTACCACCAAAGAACCTGTAAGCTGTATAGATGTCCTGTTTACGGTGACCTCTGCTGTTACGGTCACGGGCCTTACAGTAATGGACACGGCAAAGGACCTTACTCTGACAGGGCAGATCCTCATCCTCCTCCTCATTCAGGTAGGGGGTCTGGGCTACATGACCCTGACCACATTCTTCCTGATCGTCTTAGGAAGGAGGATAGGCCTCAGGGAGAGGTTGATACTGGCTGAGTCCCTTCAGTTTCCGAGTCTACACGGTCTGGTTAGGTTCCTGAAGAGGGTCGTCCTCTTTGTAGCTGTAGCTGAGCTCATAGGGTTCCTGATCCTTTTTCTTCTGTGGGTCAGAGACATGGGCCCTCTCAGGGCCTGCTACATGGCAGCCTTCCACTCTATCTCCGCCTTCAACAACGCAGGGTTCTCCGTACTGCCGGAGGGCTTGGGAGCTTACAGGGATAACTTGGGTGTCCTTCTCACCTTCTCAGCCCTTATAGTCCTTGGAGGTCTCGGGTTTTTCGTGATCAACGACCTTATCCTCCTCGTAAGGGGAAAGGTCAGGAGGCTCTCAACACACACCAAGCTGGTCCTGTGGGTGAATTCGGTCCTCATAATCGGAGGTTGGGGGCTACTCATCCTTACCGAGATGGGTCACAGCGGGACACTAATGGACACATTCTTCTTAAGCGTATCCTCAAGGACAGCAGGTTTCACTACATTGGACCTTGCCGACCTCTCGGAGTCCTCTCTGTTCTTACTCCTTATACTCATGTTCATAGGAGCATCTCCGGGAAGCACGGGGGGCGGTGTTAAGACAGTCACCTTTACCCTCATAGCTCTTGCGGTTGTATCCTACATAAGGGGTAAGGATGAGGTGGTCGTCTTCGGCAGGAGGATCCCCGATGAACAGGTTTACAGGGCCATGGTGATCATACTCCTTTCCACCGCATACATAGTGATAGCCAACCTTATAATAGATAGGCTTGAAGAAAGGGACTTTTTATCTACCCTCTTTGAGGTAGTCTCCGCCTTCTCCACTGTGGGTCTTTCTGTAAGCGAAGGTCAGAGCTTTTCATCCTGCTTTGGACCTATAAGCAAGCTGATCATAATCCTCACCATGGTGGTGGGGAGGGTCGGGATCCTAAGCTTTGCTCTTGCCATAGCGGTAGGCGAGGGAAGGAGCAGGTTGAAACATCCGGAAGCGAGGTTGCTGGTATGAGGAAGGTCTTCGGCGTTATAGGTCTCGGCAGGTTCGGGTTTTATGTGGCGAAGACCCTTGCGGAGGGTGGGGCTGAGGTCATAGCGGTGGACAGGGATGAGGAGAAGGTCAGACAGATCAGCGAGTTCGTGACGAGGGCCTACATAGCGGACGCCTTAGACGAAAAAGCCCTTGAGGAGGCAGGGATTTTCAATGCGGACACGGTCGTGATCAGCATAGGGGAGAACGTTGAAGCGAGTATACTCGTCGCTGTCCTCCTTATAGACAGGGGAGTTAAGGATGTGGTAGCGAAGGCTGTGAACCCCCTTCACGGGGAGGTCCTGAGGAAGATAGGCGTAAGGAGGGTAGTATATCCGGAGAGGGAGATGGCGGTGAGGCTTGCCAAATCTCTCCTGTTCACGGGGATAATAGAGGAGATACCCTTCGCTCCCGGGACGAGCCTGTACGAGATAGAGGTGCCGGAGAAGTTGGCCGGGAGGACCCTCAGGGAGCTGGACCTTAGGAACAGATATGGTATCACTGTAATAGCTATCAAGAGGAGAGGAACGGTTATTCCCAACCCCTCCGCGGAAGACAGTATAGAGGAGGGGGATGTGATCCTTGTCTTGGGAAGTGAGGAAGCTGTTCACAGGTTAACCTCTTAGAAGACCCTTTTCCTGACCTCCACAAGGAGATCCCTGTCTCCCCTGATCTTCTTAAGGTAAACATGGGCGCTGCCTATGGTGAACCCTATCTTCAGCCTCACAGGTATGAGGGTTTTCTTGTCTATCCAGAGGACCCACTTTCCCTTTGGCTTGAGGACACCCTCGGTTTCTATCTTCGGGATCAGTATAACCTTCCAGGTGTCGTAGGTCCTGTCAAAGACGTCTACCCTCTCCTCACCGACGGTTCTGTAGATAATCTGCTGGACCTTCGCATCGTAGAATATGGGTATGGTGCTATCCACGAAGTTGGGCGTGTCTATGTAAACCAGAAGGGAAGCTGTGAAAGGGTCCACGAGTACAACCGTGCTTTCGTAGACACCTTCCTTGACCTCCTTGCCTTCCTTCTTGTATCTGATTATCCTGTATATGACCCCTTCATTACCGAAGACGTAGCTGTGGTCCCTCTTAAAGTTCCCCTCCCTCTGGAAGAGCCGAAAGGTTATAGGTCTCAGGCCTATGATCTCAGCCTCACCCCAGCTGTTTACCCTCTTAACGAGTCTTCCCACAACGACGGTCTTGGCCCAGGACTTTATCGCTATCTTTGAACCTTTATACACATAAGTTACGCAGCTCTCGGCAACGGGAAACACGAGGAAGTATATGCTGTAACAGGTGGTGAGTTCCTTTGAAAGAACGGTCAGGGGAAGTATTAGGAGTATAAGGAGCTTCATTGCATAAGGACCCTGTTCACCTCCTCTAAGGAGGTTATACCCTTCCTGACCTTAATGAGGCCTGACCTGTAGAGGGTTCTCATACCCTTTTTAACAGCCATCTCCCTGATCTCATCCGCGGTAGCCCCTTTTATAATCATCTTCCTGAGGTCATCGTCTATCTCCATTATCTCAAAGACGGCGGTTCTCCCTTTATAGCCCGTGTATCCACAGTTATCACACCCTTTCTCGCTCGCTTTGTAGATCACAATCTCTTCATCGGGAGAGTCTATAAGACCTATCCTTACCAGGGCCTCCTTCGGTATCTCATGGGGAACCTTGCAGTTCGGACACAGTTTCCTGACGAGCCTCTGGGCAACAACCAGGATCAGGGAGGAACCCACGAGGAAGGGTTCTATGCCCATGTCCGTCAGTCTGGTGACCGTGGTGGGAGCGTCGTTGGTGTGTAAGGTGGAGAGAACGAGGTGTCCTGTCAGGGACGCCCTTATGGCTATATCCGCTGTCTCGTAATCTCTTATCTCACCTACCAGGATTATGTCGGGGTCCTGCCTGAGGAAAGCCCTCAGGACGTTTGAGAAGGTGAGGTCTATCTTTTCGTTCACCTGGACTTGGTTTATACCGGGTATGGACACCTCAACTGGGTCCTCAACGGTCATTATGTTAACGTCGGGCTGGTTCCTCTCCATCAGGGCGGAGTACAAGGTCGTTGTCTTTCCTGAACCAGTCGGACCAGTCACCAGTATCATACCCCAAGGCTTCCAGATAGCCTTCCTGAACTTCTCCAGGTCGTCCTCCTCAAAGCCGAGCTCTTCAAGCTTTATGCTCAGATACCTCTCCGCCTCCTGTATCCTCATGACGACCTTCTCGCCGTAAACGGTCGGGACCGTGGAGACCCTGAGGTCTATCTTCTTACCCTCTATCCTTATCCTTATCCTTCCGTCTTGGGGCTTTCTCTTCTCCGCTATGTCCAGGTTGGACATTATCTTGTAGCGGGCTACGAGGCTGTCTTTTATGTTTATGGGAAGCTGGTGGTATATCCTCAGCACACCGTCCACCCTGTATCGGACTATGACCTTCTTCTCAAAGGGCTCTATGTGTATATCAGACGCACCCAGCCTGACAGCCTCGTATATAAGCCCGTTCGCCAG
>JAJRQX010000047.1 GCA_024280065.1 Aquificota bacterium | reverse complement strand
TATGGGCGTGAGGTCCCGTTACCTGGGACGGGGCCTATGGGTGTCCAAATGCCGCCTGCCGGGTCTCTGGGCACCCTGAACAGGCGGGGTATAAATAGCCCGGCACCGAACTGCACTAATGTGCGGTTCGGTTAACCAGGTGAGGTATGCGTAAAGAAAAGGGCATAGCTCTTATAACGACGCTCCTCCTCGGCCTTGTGGCGGTGGTCTTTATAGCTGTACTCCTTTACATACTCACAACCGGGACCCGTATATCTGGTATCGAGAAAAGGTACTCAGTTGCCCTTGAAGCGGCGAAGGGTGCTTCGGAGTACGTTATAGAACTCATACTGTCGGGTAATCTCACCTGTAACGGAGGTAGGGCCTGCGGACCGAACGACCCCATAGATCTTGGTCCTTACAGTAACCTTCAGGGGTTCAACATAACAGCCCTATACCTGGGAGAGCTGAGCAGGTTCGGTGTTTACGTTTACTCCATAAGGGTGACCGCAAGCTCCCCCACCACAGGGGAGACCGCAACCGTGGACTTTGTCTATAGGGTCCAGTGAATCACTCATAGAGTATTGTGGGAGTTATGAATATGAGAAGCTCAACGTCTCTTATGTCCACCCTCTCCTGGCCGAAAAGCCATTTAAGGAGCGGAACCCTCGCCACTCCCGGGATACCTTCAACGGTCACGTTCTTCTGGGTGTCTATGATCCCGCCTATGACCACTGTATCCCCGTTGTTCACGATTACCTTTGTGGTTACCTCTTTCCTGTTTATGGCGGGACCCTGAGGCGTCTGGACACCCGGGGTGTCCTGCTTGAGCTTTATGTCAAGAAGTATCCTGCCGTCGGGGGATATTATGGGGAGGACCTTAAGTTCAAGGACCGCTTCCCTGAACTGGATGCTCGGAACGGATGCACCGCCCGCTATAACTGCGGTCTGGTAGGGTATATCCTGCCCCTGCTTTATGACCGCTTCCTGACCGTTTATAGTTATTACGGTCGGTTTCGCCAGGTTCTTGATCTTACCGACCCTCTCCAGTGCGGAGAGTCTGAGGTTAAGGGCGTTGAGGACTCCTTTTGAGTAGGTTAAAGTGAGTATCCCTCCGGGTGTTGCACTGAGGCTCGGTATTATCGGTCCGGGGAGACCGACACCAAGATTAACACCCGCTCCTGCTGACCAGGCCTGAGGGACCTTCCTGTTTGATAAGAGAACTGACCAGTTTATCCCGAGCTCTCTGAGGGCCTCCTTCCTCACCTCAAGTATCCTCGCCTCTATCTTCACCTGGGGCGGTATGTCGCTTATATACTCACTGAACTGCTCCTTTATCTTTTCTATCACCTCAGGGTAATCCGTTATCATAACAGCGTTGAACTCCCTGAGGATGGGGGTAACCCTCTCGGCGGTCCTCCTCTCTCTCTCCTCCCTCTCGGTCCTGACCGCACCTCCCGTAAGGACGAGACCTGCTTCGGACCTTATCGGCTCTATCATCTTTATGAACTCCTCCGGGCTTATGTACTTAAGGTAGAAGATCTCGGTAACCGGCTTTCTCGCGGCGGGGGCTGTAACCAGAAACTCCTTAAGGAGCTCCTCATACTTCTTCAGGCGGTCAAGCTTGTCGGTTATCACAAGAGCGTTGAAGGTGGGGGCTTCCGTTATCACGGTCTCCCTGGATATGTGGGGGGCGAGTATCTCTTTAGCCTCCGCTAGACTTATGGTCTTAAGGTAAAAGACCCTCGTTATAACCGCCTCGGGCTTTTCCTCAACGCCGAGCCTCTTCTCCGCCACCAGCTTATCTATGAACTCCTTGAGAGGCTTCTCTATCCTCCTAATCCTCCTCTCCTCGTCCCTTATGTATATGACCTTAAGCGTCTTGTCTATGACTATCTCGGCGGAGGGACTCACCCTCTTCTTAAGGAGCCTTATTATCCTGTCTATGTCCTTGTCGTCCAGCTCTTTTATGCTCAGTTCAAGCTCTCCCGCCTGGGTAATCTTATAGATTTCCCTGTTCACGGGGACAGCTATCAGACCGTATTCCCTGAGTATTATGTTGAAGGCCTCATCCACACTGACCGGCCTCTGTATGAAGATGTTGGCTTCCTTGTCAAGGACCTTCTTCACGTCCGGGTCTATTATCACGTTCTTGCCTACCGCCTTGGCAAGAGCCTTTATGACGGTGCTGAGCTTTACATTTTCAAACTTCATCTCCCTTATGGTCTGGGAAAGACCGAGGTTAACGGTCAGCACAAGGACGAAGATAACCAGCAAGTAGACTGACCTCCTCATTTCTTTTTCCCTCCCTTCTTTAATACCTTTTCGGGCTGGTATTTGGTTTTTATAAGCTTAACAGTCCCCTCCCTGCTCTCAACCACTATGTACCTCTCCACCTTCCCTCCCTTTTCAAGGACTATGTATCCCACAGCGTCCTGCTGGTCCAGGAAGGGGTCCCTAGCCCAAAGGAAGCTAAAAACAAGAGCCGTCAGAACTGCCAGCCTACGCATTCTGCCACCTCACCTCTGGAGTATAACGTCTATGACTATCTCCGCACTCACCCTGTCCTCACCCCTAACAGGCTTTATTGTGACGGACTTGGGGTATGAGACCAGACCCCTTCTGTGGAGATCCGTGAGGAAGGCCTGTATATTCTTCGTCTTGCCCTCCGCGGTCATTGATAGCTCTACGGTCATTATGGGTATCCCTCTCTGCTGGGGCTGTTGCTGTCTTTGGGGTTGTCCGCGGGCTGTTCTCCTGACCTGCCTGCCCTGAGGCCGGGTTGCCACCACCTGAACTATCTTCCTGCCTTCCCTCTCAACCAGCTGCAGGTTCTGGACCTTCGGCCTTGATATGGAGATCCTGGTTATCACCAGGTCCCTCATACCTGCGAGGTAGTTTACCTCGCCCAGGATCCTCTCAAGGTCCTTCTCTGTGGGTATCTTGCCGACCACCTTCTCAAGCTCCTCCCTCTTCCTCTCAACCTCTTTTTCAAGCTCCGCTATCTGAACTCTTAGCCTCTCCAGCACCTCGGGTTTTATAAGGGCCCTGTACCTGTTTATCTCCTGAATAAGCCTCTGCCGTTCCTGCCTGAGCCTGTCCCTCTCCTCAACCGCAGGCTTTACCATATAGAACCAGACCGCACCCACCACAACCGCAGGGAAGATTATCAGGAGCAGGGCCCTCTGCCAGAGTGGTGTGTTAGCCCACTGGTCTCTGAGGTTGCCCAGCATCTACTCCTCCCCCTTTACGAGATCCTTTCGGAACTTTACGGAGGATGTGTAGTATATGATCCCTATCCTGTTTTCCTTCTTCTCAACCGTACCCGGTATGAACTCGGGATACTGCCTTTTGGCGGTCTCTATGAAGAACTTTATAGAGTCTATGTCGTACGATCCGAGGGAGACCTCAACGTCCATGTCGGAGAAGCTGATCCTCTGGGAGAGATTGTCAAGCCATACAGTTGAGGGGACGCTTGTGTACAGGTATCTTAAGGACTCGTTGAAGGGTACGTAGTAATCCTTCAGGGTAAGTATTATCTCCCTGCTCATCTCAAGGTATCTTATCCTTGCCTTCAGCTCGTTTATCTGTTTCTGAAGCTTCCTCTTCTGGGCCTGGATCTCGTCCGCCTTCCTCTTCAGGTTGTTCCTCTCAACCGTCAGCCTTGCTATCTCACCCTTAAGGTTGTCTACCTCCCTCCTTATATCCATATAGTAGTAAACCTCTGCCCCGATTACGGCGAGACCTATTAAAGGTAGCAGGAATATGCCCCTCTCCTTCAGGAGGTCCTGGACCTTTATCTCCCTGATCTTTGAAAGGTCCGGGAGGGTGATCCTCCTTTTCTCCTTCTTAAGCAGGTTTATCCTTATCATACCTCACTCCTCCAGCCCCCTCACGGAGAGTATGTAAGGTATGAAAAAGCCCGGAGGTACGTCCTCAAGGTCAAGGATCCCCAAAACGGGCAGGTTCATCATTATGTTCTCAAGGGTAAGCTCATCCGCTATAACGGGTCCAGCAAGGTATACGTTTGAGATCTCGTTTATGACCAACTGGTTTCTGACCTCTATTAGGAAGTGGTCAAGCATGGAGGCATCCTTTACATCCCTGTACTGCTTGTAGTTGAAGTCTATCTTGTTGTAAGTTATCGTGTTCTTACTGTAGTAGGTGAGGACGCTCTCATAGTAGTCCATGTAGAGTATGGCGAAGGGGGGTGGAAGCTTGTTGTATAGGCCGTAGTTTATTATGTCCACTATCTCGTAGTCTATGATCTTCGGCCGGAGGCCCACGCTCCTCAGGGTGTCCCTCACCCTGTCCACTGAGCTCTTCCTTGCTATAGTTATTACCACCCTGATGTACTTGTCGTCTGGCTCCTTCTCCAGAAAGAAGTAATCGTAAACCGTTTCTTCTTTTATTTGCTGGGTTTCCGACTTTATAAACCAGTCTATAGCTTCCATAAGGTCTTTCTTGGACATCGCTATGGGAAACTTCTGGAACTTAAGGATCCCTTCGTTAGCTCCTATGCAGGAGATCACCTCCTTCCCCTTCAACCTGTTGCTCTCCACTATGGTGCTTAGGATCTGTTTCTTCCTGCTTTCCTCCTCGTGCTCCCAGAATATCTCTATGGGCTCAAAGACGGGCTTTTTGTTCCTCCCGAGCTCAAGTACCCTGACCAGCTTGTCGGTCATGTAAACCGAGAGCCCTGTTCCGGACCTTCCGAAGATCCCCCCCAGTATCATTTTATTACCCCCATTTTCTTCTCCATTTCGGTAACGGCAAGAAGGGTTTTTAGGACTGAGTCGGGATTAAGGGATATGCTGTCTATACCCTGCTCAACTAGAAACTGGGCGAAGTCAGGGAAGTCGGAGGGTGCCTGACCACATATACCAACCTTCTTGCCCTTCTCCTTTGCTGTCCGGATCAGCTTGGCTATGAGCCTTTTTACAGCTTCATTCCTTTCGTCATAGAGGTGGGCGACGAGCTGGGAGTCCCTGTCTATGCCGAGGGCGAGCTGGGTAAGGTCGTTGGACCCTATGGAGAAGCCGTCAAAGATGTCCGCAAAGACGTCCGCAAGGATTATGTTGCTCGGAAGCTCCGCCATAACGTAGACCTCAAGACCGTTCTCACCCCTTTTAAGGCCGGCTTCCTCCATAACCTCCAGGACCTTCTCGCCTTCTTCGGGCGTCCTGCAGAAGGGGATCATAACCTTGACGTTTGTGAGGCCCATCTTGTTCCTGACCCTCAGGATAGCCTGACACTCCATCTGGAAGGCTTCCCTGAAGACGGGGGAGTAGTATCTGGAAGCTCCCCTCCACCCTATCATCGGGTTCTCCTCTTCGGGTTCAAAGAGCTGACCTCCTATGAGGTTGGCGTACTCGTTGGACTTGAAGTCCGAGAACCTGACTATAACCGGGTTGGGGTAGAAGGCTGCCGCTATCTTCGCTATGCCGTAGGAGAGCTTCTTTATGTAGTAGGTCTTCTTGTCCTCGTAGCCGAAGGTATGTCTCTCTATCTCCTCTATGAGTTTTTTTAAGTTCACTACCCTCTTCTCCTTACCTTTGGCGAGCTTTTCCCTGAGGGTCCCGTTGGCGTGGGCGTATATAGCCCTGAAGGTCACGAACCCTTTCTCATCTATAAGACCGAGGGAGGAGAGTCTCTGGTAGAGCTCCTTTATGTCCTCGTAGTGTATAAGGGCTAGTGGGTGTATCTTTATGTAGTTGGCTATTATGAACTCCTCCCTTGCAAGACCTACGCCGTCGTTGGGAAGGGAAGCGTGTCTGAAGGCGGTCTCGGGGTTTCCTATGTTCATCATTATCTTAGTCCTGGGTCTTGGAAGCTGCTGTAGGTCAACCTCCTCAACCTCAAACCTGAGCTTCCCCTCATAAACGTATCCCGTTTCCCCCTCAGCACAGGAAACGGTTACCTCCATGCCGTCCTTCAGGACCTCCGTAGCGTTTCCTGTCCCGACCACCGCGGGTATGCCGAGCTCCCTAGCTACTATAGCGGCGTGAGCTGTCCTCCCGCCTCTGTTGGTGACTATAGCGGAGGCCTTCTTCATTATGGGCTCCCAGTCAGGGTCCGTTATGTCCGTCACAAGTATCTCCCCCTCTTTAAAGCTCTCTGCGTCTTTGAGGTCAAACAGCACCCTTACCCTCCCTGTGGCTATTTTGTCTCCTACAGCTATACCGCTGACTATTCTCTTCCTTTCCCTTTCCTCCTCCCCTTCCAATATCTTGTAAATTTTTATTATATTCCTTTCCTTCCTGGAGTGAACCGTCTCTGGTCTCGCCTGAACTATGAACAGCTCTCCAAGGATGCCGTCCTTTGCCCACTCTATGTCCATGGGTGTCCACCTGCCCTTCTTCTCAGAGTAGTGCTTCTCTATAAGGACCGCCCACTCCGCGAGCTTGAGGATCTCATCATCCGTCAGGGCGAATCTCTCCTGGTCCTGGAGCGGGACGTTCACAACTTTTGTCCTGTCCTCCCCCGTCCCGTATATCATCTTCCTATCCTTCCTTCCCAGCTTCTTCTCTATTATCGCGGAGTAGCCCTGTTGGAAGGTGGGTTTGAACACCATATACTCGTCCGGGGTCACCATACCCTGAACTATCAGCTCCCCGAGACCGTAGATCGCGTTTATTACAACAACATCCCTGAAGCCCGTCTCCGTGTCAAGGGTGAACATGACCCCTGAGGCCCCGAGGTCGGACCGCACCATCTTCTGGACACCTACCGCTATACCCACCCTGAAGTGGTCAAAGCCGAAGGTCTCCCTGTAGGATATGGCCCTGTCCGTGAAGAGAGAAGCAAAACAGTTCTTTATAGCTGTCAGTACGTTCTCAGCACCGACGACGTTCAGGAAGGTCTCCTGCTGTCCTGCAAAGGAAGCGTCCGGCAGGTCCTCCGCTGTGGCTGAAGACCTTACCGCAACATCAACCGCATGGGTGTTGTATCTCTCGGAGAGTTTATAGTAGTATTCCTTTATCAGCTCCTCAAGGTCGGGAGGGAACTCCCCTCCCTTTATCAGCTCCCTCACCTGATAGCCCTTCTTTGATAGGTCGGAGACATTATTCACATCAAGCTCTTTCAGGATCTCCCTTATCCTATCCATAAGGTCGTTGTGTTCTAAGAACCTGTAGTAGGCGTTGGCTGTAACCACGAACCCGTAGGGTATGTTTATCCCGAGCTGGCTAAGGTTCCTGATCATCTCCCCGAGGGAGGCGTTCTTCCCGCCCGCAACGGAGATGTCCTCTATGGTCAGCTCGTCAAGCCAGACAACGAAGGGTTTATCCTTCATAGCCACACCTCCTCACAGGACAAGGAGACCGAAGTCAGCGATCCTGTTAAAGACTTTCTTGGTTCTGAGGAGAAGGGCCAGCCTGTTCTCTCTTATCCTCGGGTCTTTGTCCATTATAAGGACCCTATCAAAGAGGTTGTCTATGAGAGGTTTAAGGGAGAAAAGGTCTTTAAGGGACAGGTCTTCCTTTGGTTCAAGCTCCCTCACCCTTCTCCAGAGATCCGCCTCTTCCTTCTCGGAAAAGAGGGTTTCCTCCACCTCTTCCTTCTCCCACCCTTTGGGTATTATTTTAACAACCCTCCTGTAGGCTTCGCAGATGTCCCTGATCAGATCCGTTCCTTTAAGCTCCGCTATTTCCCTCACCAACCTTATAACCTGATAAGGTGCAAGAGGTGATCTTACCGCCGCCACGGACCTCACCACATCCTGAGCACCCAGGTAGCTCTCAAGCCTCTGGGCTAAGAACTCCTCAAGCTCCTCAAGGTTCTTAACGTCTTTGTATAGGTCAAGGAAGCTCCTCAGGTCCACCTCCCACCTTCTCTCCTCAAGTATCCTGAAGAGGCCGAAGGCGGACCTTCTGAGTCCATACGGGTCGGAGCTACCTTTGGGTATCTCTCCCGCGGAGAAGAAGGTTATGAGGTCGTCTATCCTGTCCGCCACAGAGATGATGGCACCCGTCAGTGTCCCCGGTGTCCTATCCTCATGACCTGATGGTTTGTACTGCTCCCACAAGGCTACAGCCACTTCCTCCTCCTCACCCTGTTTAAGGGCGTAGATATAACCCATGTATCCCTGAAGCTCGTCAAACTCCCTGACCATATCCGTGAGGAGGTCAGCCTTTGAAAGGTAAGCGGCCCTCAGGACCTTACGCTTGACCTCTTCAGAAACACCCACAAGATCGCACAGACGTGAGCACACCCTCTTCAACCTCTCCACCTTGTCCAGGACGCTCCCTATCTTAGGGTGTATTAGGATTCCCGAGAGTTTGGGAACGAGGTCTTCAAGCCTTCTCCGTAGGTCCTCCCTGTAGAAGAAGAGAGCGTCCTCAAGGCGGGCTCTCAGGACCCTTTCATACCCTTCCCTTATAGTCTCGTCCTCAGGCCTGTTGTTGCTCACACCTATGAAGTAGTTGGTTATCCTCCCCTCCTTGGACACGCAGAAGAACCTCTGGTGGTGGGCTGCGACGGTCACTATCACCCTATCCGGAAGCTCAAGGAACCTCTCATCAAAGGTTCCCATAACTGGGAACGGATACTCAACCAGGTTGGCCACCTCCTCAACAAGCCCCTCCGGGTATTCGGGCACACCTCCCACCTTTCGGGCGAGTTCCGATACCCCTCTGGCTATCATCTCCCTCCTCTTGTTTATGTCAGGTATTACGAAGTTCTCCTCTAACCTCCCCAGATATTCCTCCGCCCTCTTTATCTCAAGGGGACCTTCTGAAAGGAACCTGTGGCCGTAGGTGACCCTTCCGGCTTTTATATCTCCGAAGGAGAGGTCTATAACCCTATCTCCGTGGAGGGCGAGTATCCACCTGACGGGCCTGGGGAAGGTAATCCTCCTTGAGGAGGTCCACCTCATCCTCTTGGGAACGGGGGCTGAAAGGAGTATGTCCTCAAACTCTTCCCTCAACTTTTCAAGAAGGGAGATCTCACCGTGGACTTTCTTTATAGCGACATACTCACCACCGCCCCTCTCCGCCTTGAACACCTGGGACAGGTCCGCTCCGTGCTTCTTTAGGAAGCCGAGGAGTGCCTTTGTGGGCTTTCCATCCTCGTCAAAGGAGACCTTCCACGGAGGCCCGAAGATTACCTCCTCAACTGTCTCCTTTGTGTTTTCAAAGTTCCTCAAGTAGAACGCGAGCCTTCTGGGAGTCCCGTAGGTCTCTATATCATCCCTGCGGAGTATTCTGGAAAACCTGTCCTTTATGTAGTTAAGCAGGGGGTCTATGACACCCGCTGGCAGTTCCTCCGTTCCTATCTCTATAACGAGATCCATGCCCTAAATATATTAACTCAAGGTCCTCGGTTGAAAGGGGCCTCCGGTGGAAGTATAATAATATTTTGGGTGACGCGGGGTGGAGCAGCCTGGTAGCTCGCCGGGCTCATAACCCGGAGGTCGCGGGTTCAAATCCCGCCCCCGCAACTACTTAAACGTCTCCTCTCCCTTGAAGAAGGTATACCGAGCATCTCCCTGTATTTGGCAACGGTCCTCCTCGCCACGTTGAAGCCTTTGCTCCTGAGTATGCTGGCTATATCCTCGTCGCTCAAGGGTTTTGTAGGGTCTTCTCCGGCTATAATCTCCTTTATCCTTCTCATCAGCTCTTCCTGAGATATGCCGCCTGCGGTCTCACGGACGAAGAAGAACCTGAAGGGGTAGGTCCCCTGAGGCGTCTTCACGTATTTGGAGTTTATAAGCCTGCTGACGGTAGATTCGCTGACTCCCAACTTGGCGGCTACGTCTTTCACCATAAGGGTCCTCAGGTTTCCTTCACCCTTAAGAAAATCCCCCTGGACCTCTATGATCTCATCAAGTATCTTTTTCAGGTTCTCACGCCTTATGTTCAGGATCTTTCTGAAGGTGTTGCATCTGTCAAGATACTCCTTTAAAAACTCTCTGGCCTTTCCTTTAGCCTTTGATAGCATGTCCACATACCTCTGGTTCACCCTTATGTCTATGAAGTCCTCGTAGAGGTATCCCATGAGCTCGCCGTCATCAAGCTCTATAACCGCATCCACCCTGGCTATCCTGTAAGGTACATCCTCGTCAACAAGAGGGCTGGTCTTAAGGTGGGAGAACTTCACCCTTATATGGTCCGGAACCTCCTCACCTATCAGGACCTTTTCAAGATAGTCTTGGAGGTGTCTCTCATCCGGATACATCTCCTCTATCTGTATCTTCAGAAACTCCTTAACGTCCTTTGAACCTACGCCCAGGGGTTCAAGTCTCATTACGAACTCCCTTATGTCCTCTACGTACTCCGGGCTGACACCGAACTTGGCCGCTATGACCCTTACGTCTCCCCTGAAGAATCCCCTGTGGTCTAAGTGGGAGATTATCTCTTCCGCTATTTTCAGATCAAGGCCGTCCAGCTCGGCTCTTACGTTCCTCATTAGGGTCTCCAGGGGAGATGGTCTGTGGGCCACCTCGGGTGGTCTCCTGTCTTCAAAAAACTCCCTCACCTTGGGAGATACTACCACCTCCTCTATGAAGGGGTTGGCCTCTTGCTCCTCCTTCAGAGCCTGCTCAAGCTCCTGAGCTGGATAGAGGAGGACCTCCACCTGGTTCCTCAGGACTAAGTTAAGGTTCAGCTTGAGCCTGAGCTGGAGGTCAGGTCGCAGCATGTCTCATATCTCCTTCTTCAGGTCTTCAGGGATACGGAAGTTGTCCCTGACCTGCCCCTCTCCCAGGACCACGAACTTGGTTATGGTGAGCTCCTCAAGAGCCATGGGACCCCTCGCGTGTATCTTGTCGGTGGATATCCCCATCTCCGCTCCGAGGCCGAACTCGTTCCCGTCCGTAAACCGGGTTGACGCGTTCACATAAACCGCTGCGGAGTCCACCTCCCTGAGAAACCTCATCGCCTTGGTGTAGTTCTCGGTGATTATTGCATCCGAATGCTTGGAACCGTACCTCTCTATGAACTCTATCGCTTCATCAAGGCTGCCCACCACCTTGATCGCAAGTATGAGGTCAAGGAACTCCTCGTAGTAATCTTCTTCCTTTGCCGGGATGGCTTTCACGAAGCTGAGCCTCGGATCTCTTTTTATTACTTCCAGACTCTCCTCATCGCATCTTAACTCCACTCCCGCCTTTCCAAGATAGTAGGCCATCTTTGGTAGGAAGGCTCTCAGTATCCTCCTGTGGATTATGAGGTTTTCAACAGCGTTGCAAACGGAGGGCCTTTGGACCTTTGCGTTGTAAACTATGTCCCAAGCCTTTTCAAGGTCAGCATCCTCGTCCACGTATATGTTGCAAACGCCTTTGTAGTGCTTTATCACGGGTATCCTCGCGTGATCGGCCACCGCCCTTATCAGACCCTCGCCCCCCCTCGGTATGGCCACATCCACGAGCCCCTCCATCCTCAGGATCTCCCAGACTATCTCCCTCTCCGGCCTGTCTATGAACTGGATGGCCTCCTCCGGAAAACCTGTCTCCCTGCACGCCTCCTTAAGGATACCGACGAGAACCCTGTTTGAGTTTATAGCCTCCCTTCCTCCCCTTAGGACTACCGCGTTTGAGGACTTCATGCAGAGAGAGACCGCCTCCACCGTCACGTTTGGCCTTGACTCATAGACTATGAACACAACGCCTAAGGGAACCCTCATCCTGCCGACCCTAAGGCTGTTCGGGAGTGTCCACATCTTCACTATCTCGCCGACAGGGTCAGGGAGAGAAGCTACATCTCTTAGGATCTTTATCATCCCGTCTATCCTCTTGTCGTTGAGGAGGAGCCTGTCTATAACAGAAGGTTTTAATCCCCGTTCCTTCGCGAACTCAACGTCCTTCCTGTTTTCCTCCTTGATCATGTCCCTCTTTGCGTCTAAGAGATCCGCAGCTCTCAAGAGTGTCCTGTTTTTGACCTCGGTGCTGAGGGAGACCAGAGTCCTAAGGGTTCCCCTCGCCTTCAGAACCTTCTCCCTTGCGAACTCTTTAATGTCCATAACCGCCTCCTTATCTTGAAAATTATACAGGCCAAAGATGTGTTAAAATGATCCTCCTGACTCAAGGAGGAGGAGTATGAGGGTCAAAGGTCCTTCTTCCAGAAAGCACAAGAAGAAGATACTGAAACTCGCTAAGGGATACAGAGGTATGCGCCACACCTCCTACAGGAGAGCGAAAGAAGCAGT
>JAJRQX010000046.1 GCA_024280065.1 Aquificota bacterium | reverse complement strand
GGAGAGCTGTGGGATGTCTGTCTGTATGCGGGTATGAAGAGAGGGAAACCCCTGTACTCTCCGGAGATAACTGACAACTGGGAGATCCTTGTAGACTGCAGGGAGAGGAACCTCAGGCTGGTGAACGCCTTCAGCTTAGGTAAGAGGAGGGTTTATGTATACTCACGCTATAATCTACCTGATGAGGATATTCGGAAGAGAGAGGATCTTCACACCAGGACCGGTGGAGATACCCGACAGGATAAGGGAGATCTTAGGAAGACAGATCATACACCACAGGACCCCGGAGTTCAGAGAGGCCTTCCTTGAGACTAGGGACCTCTTCAAGAGGCTCGTAAGTTCTGGGTCGGATAACTTCGTCTTCTTTACCTCCTCCGGGACGGGAGCCATGGAGGCCTCCGTCCTTAACTTCTTCCGAGAAGGCGATAAGGTTATAGCGGTGGTCGGAGGTAAGTTCGGAGAGAGGTGGTCCCAGATAAGTAGAAGGTGGGGTCTAAAGGTAGTTGACCTGAATGTGGAGTGGGGAGAGAGTGTGGACCCGGAACAGGTGGAGGACATGATCAGGAAACACCCAGACTGCAAAGGAGTCCTGGTCCAGATGTCTGAGTCCTCAACGGGGGCTTATCATGATGTCAGGGCCTTGGCCCAGATAACCCGGAACAGAGATACGATCCTTGTGGTGGACGCCATCACAGCCCTCGGTGTTTACAACGTAAAGCCCGAGGAATGGGGGATAGACGTGATCGTTGGGGGTTCCCAGAAAGCTTTTCTGCTTCCTCCCGGTCTATCAATGGTCTGGTTCTCGGATAAGGCGAAGGAAAGGCTCACGGGAAGGTCTTACTACTTCAACATACCAGAAGAACTCAAAAAGCAAACCGAAGGGCAGACCGCTTGGACCCCTGCCGTTCCCCTGATCCTCGGGATGAGGGAGTCCCTCAGGATGCTTCTGAACGCAGGTATGGACAGGGTGGAGGCGGTTTACAGGGTTATGGCTGAAGGTGTGAGAAAGGCGGTTGAGGTGTTAGGTTTCAGGATCTTTCCAAGGAACCCTACCATCTCCCTGACCGCGGTAGAACCCCCGGATGGTGTAGATGCTGAGGCTGTTAGGAAGGAGATGCTGGGTATGGGGGTGAGGGTGGCGGGCGGACAGGGTAAGCTGAGAGGAAGGATCTTCAGGATATCCTGCATGGGACAGGACCCGATAGATATGGTGACGGTTCTATCCGCCCTGGAGGTAGCGGCGGTTAGGGCCGGGATAAGAACCAAACTTGGAGACAGCCTGGGTGTGTATCTGGAGACGGTCAAGGACGTGTTGTAAACTTTTTAAATCATGGAGAAGCTGCCCCTCTCGGTTGCCATAATCACCTACAACGAGGAGGACATAATAGGCAGGACCCTTGAGGCTGTGAAGGACATAGCCTCCGAGATAGTGGTCGTTGACTCCCACTCAACGGACAGGACGAGGGATATAGCCAAATCATACGGAGCCAAGGTTTATGTTGAAGACTGGAAGGGCTACGTAGCCCAGAAGAACTCCGCCCTTGAAAAGTGCACCCAGGAATGGATCCTCTTCCTTGATGCGGACGAGGTCCTTTCGGAGCGTCTTAAGGAGTCCATAAGAGAGGCTTTAAAAGACCCTAAAGCTGACGGCTACATGGTGAACAGGAAGCTCTTTTACATGGGCAAGGTCCTGAAACACGCTTTCCAGCCTGAGTGGAGACTAAGGCTCGTAAAGAAGGACGCAAACCCAAGGTGGGAAGGTAAGGACCCCCACGATAGGCTGGAGATAGAAGGGAGGATCATGAAGTTAGAAGGTGAACTGATCCACTACTCCTACAAAAGCTTTAAAGACCATGTGATCAGGATTATGAAGTACAGCTCAATAATGGCTAAACAAATGTATAACTCAGGCTACAGATTCAAAACCCATGATCTGATTCTAAGACCTATTTGGGCTTTTGTGAAGGCATTTTTTATCAAAAAAGGGTTTATGGATGGGTATAGAGGTTTTATAGTTTCCGCAATGGCGGGGTATTATACCCTACTGAAATACTCATTTCTTGCGGAAATGTGTTTGATTAATAAGACAGGGAGAAATATATGGAGGTCTCAAGTAGATATTTAAGTGTTTTAGTGATATTATACGGAATTTCCTGGAGCATAAGTGACTCTTTTGTCCTGATCACCTACTCTGTGTTACTTATGTTCGCGGTCGCACGTATCCTATCAGGGGAGCGGTTTCCCGTTTCGTGGAAGGACCCCACGCTTGGACTGCCTGCCAGCTTAACCTTGTGGAGGTGGTTTACAAGCCTTCTATCTGGCAACCTCTCCCTCAAGGTCTTGTGGAAGGGGGCAAAGTTTCTGTTTGATATATCTCCTGTTTTAGTATTCAGACAGAGTCCTTTTAAAAACACCTTTAATCTAATAGTTGCTTCCTTCCTTGTATCCTTAACCTTAATGACCTTGTTAGTTTTAGCTGTTAAGTTTCTAAAACTACCTTTTGACGTATTCTCGGGTTCACACATGAAGGGTTTCTTTGTAAACCATCTTAAGTCCGGGTTCGTGTGGAGCCTGGGTGGGCTGATCTGTGCTGTGGTTGGGATCAAATACACCAGAAAAGCCTTTCTTTTACTCCCTTTGATACTGTATGGTCTGATGATCACTCATGCGAGGAGCTACTACCTGGGGTTTATAGGTGCTCTGTTGTTCGTATCCTTTCTTCTTGCTGTAAAGTATTCTGTAAGATACACCTTCTACGGGTTGGCTACTCTGTGTGGCTTTGCAGGTTTCATATATCTGATCGAACCTGTCAGGCAGAGGTTTCTTAGTATATTCACGGGTCTTGAAACGGACGGTAGTATAAAGTGCAGGCTTTACATGTGGAAGGAAGCTACCATGGCGTTTAAGGATAGCCCCTTGACAGGTATAGGCTTTCAGAACTGGTCTGATTTCTTTGCCCAGAAAGGTTATCCTTGCCCTAACTATCACGCCCACAATATATACATACACGAGCTGGTGGAAACGGGGGTGGTCGGTTTTCTACTTGTCTCAGCTTTCCTGCTCTTCATCATGTACAGACTGATAAAGTCCTACATGACAGTAAGAGGAGAACCTTTTGCGGAAGCTGTGTTCCTTACAGGTATAGCCGCTACGTTGAACTTTATGATAGGTGGTCTCTTTGAACCCTCCTTAGTTAAAACCGTCGTCCTCATACCCACCTTTACCCTGGTAGGGATCGCTCTGGGGATGGCGGAGGAGAGGGCTGGTGGGGTAAGATCTAATTAGGCCATGATCAGGTTCGGAACTGACGGTTGGCGGGGTGTTATAGGGGACACCTTTACCTTTGAGAACGTCAGAAAAGTAGCAAAAGCCCACGCGGAGGTGCTAAAGGAGAGAGGGCTTAAAAAGGTCATCATTGGTTACGACAGGAGGTTCCTCTCGGAGAGGTTCGCCCTTGAAGTGTGCAGGGTGATGGCGGGGGAAGGTCTGGAGGTGGCCCTTACCGATAGGCCGTGCACCACACCTATGGTGTCCTTCGGTGTCAGGTATATGGGCTTTGACGGAGGTGTTATGATCACCGCGTCCCACAACCCTCCCGAATACAACGGCTACAAGATAAAGGAGAACTTCGGAGGCTCGGCAACAAAAGAGTTCCTCAGGGAGATCGAAAGAAGGTTGGATTCTCTGGATAAGGTCTCACCTCAGGGATGGAACCCTGTACAGGTAGACCTGAGAGAGCCTTACATACGTAAGGTCCTTGAGTTCTTTGACGCGGACCTATTCAGGGAGAAGGAGCTAACGGTCGTCCACGACCCCATGCACGGGACCTCGGCCGGGTTGTTGTCCTCTGTTTTGTCCGACACGAAGATCAGGGTGCTGACTGTAAGGTCGGAGATGGACCCGCTGTTCGGGGGGACGGCCCCTGAGCCTATAGAAAGGAACTTAAAGGTCCTCATGGACAGGGTAAGGAGTGTATCTGCGGACCTCGGCGTGGCTAACGACGGTGACGGTGACAGGATAGGTCTCGTGGACGAGAGGGGGAGATTCGTAAGCACACAGCTAGCTTACGCCCTCCTCCTTTACCACCAGATAAAGAACAAGGGCAGACGTGAAGGTGTTGTCGTTAAGACGGTCTCAACCACATACTTAGCGGACAGGATATGCAGGGAGGAGGGTATAGAGATCAGGGAGGTTCCTGTAGGGTTTAAGAACGTAAACGAGGTGATATTAAGAGAGAAGGTGATCTTCGGAGGTGAGGAGAGCGGAGGCTACGGTTTCCCCGAGTTTCTCCCGGAGAGGGACGGGATTTTCTCAGCCCTCAAGATCCTTGAGATGATAATGCTC
>JAJRQX010000045.1 GCA_024280065.1 Aquificota bacterium | reverse complement strand
TCTACCCCCCACTCCTGTATGAGGAAGTAGAACCTGTTTCTTGACCTGTTTTCTCTGTTTCCAAAGGTAGCGTATATGTCAAATACTGTCCTACAGAAGTCTACAGCTTCGTGAGGTTCTATGAATATGTCTATGTCTAACGCTTTCACCGGACCTCCGGATCCTATCTTTCCTCCAAGGTAGACATTAAAGCCTAGCTTTCCATCCTTTTCCGCAAGGTAAAGGCAGATGTCGTTATACATGGCGTTTATGGAGTCCGTCCTGGAACCCAGGACAGCCACGTTAAACTTTCTTGGAAGGTCCGCATACTTCTTCTTTCCGAGGAATATACTGGTTATATCCTTGGTTAACCTCAGTGTGTCTATGAGGGAGTCCTCCGCAAGGCCTGTGAGTGGGTCCCCCGTGACATTCCTTATGTTATCCATTCCGGTCTGAAGTGTGGAAAGACCTACGCTCTCAAGTGCTTTCAGGATCTCGGGAAGATTCTTGAGCTCTATCCACCTTATCTGGATCTGCTGTCTTGAGGTAATCTCTACCTCAGACCTGCAGAACTTTTCTGATATGTGGGCTATTACTTTTGCCTGTTCGTAAGTAAGCCTGCCATTGGGCACTCTGATCCTAACCATGAAGTAGCCGGGCGTAGCCTTCCTGTAGAAGATCCCGTACCACTTGAGGCGGACGTCTCTATCGTCCTCAGGTATCCTCTTCCAGTCGCCTTCCTCAAAGTACCTCTGCATCCTCTCTTTAAATTCCGGATCAAAAGGGTGAAGCTCTTTCTTTATAACTTCTATCCTGTTTACCCTGGTCTGCTTGTCCTTTACATACTGTTTCAGTATATGTTCAACCAGCTCCGCACAGCTACCACAAGAAGTAGAAGCCTTGGTCAGTCTCTGGACATCCTCAAGTGTTCTTGCCTTCTTTTCAAGGATAGCCCTGACTATCTCACCTTTAGTTACCGCGTTGCAGTTGCAGACAAGGTCTGCGTCCTTAAGCTCCCCGACTTCAACTTCCGCTTGAGGGACTATATGCTTTATGAGAAAGAAGGGCCTCTCTTCGGAGATATCTTTTTTTGTTCTTATGAGATCAAGGAGATAACTGTTTCCTCTTATGTCTCCGTACAAGATTGTGCCTACAATTTTGCTGTTCCTAACCACCGCCTTACGGTACACACCCTTTCCCTCGTCAAGGAAGGAGATTACCTCATCTCCTTCTTTTTCTCTGAACTCGCCTGCGGAGAAGAGATTTATACCCGCAACCTTTAACATAGCGTAGGTTACTGAACCCTCAAACCTCTTTTTGTTCCCATAAAGAACGTTGTGAGCACAGACCTTAACCTGTTCCATTATGGGAGCGACAAAGCCGAATGTTTTGCCTCTGTGTTCTACACATTCGCCCACCGCATAAATGTCCGGGGCGGATGTCTCCATGTAATCGTTGACCACTATTCCTCTGTTCACTTTAAGGCCTGAGTTTCTGCCAACGTCTACGTTAGGCCTTATACCGGTCGCTATGACTATAAAGTCCGCAGGTAGCTCTTCACCGTCCGAGAATCTAATACCCTCCGCTCTTCCTTCTCCGAGTATCTCCCTCGTGTCCTTCTTAAGAAGAATCCTTATACCCATCCTCTCAAGGTCTCTTCTAAGTAAATTGCTTGCGGTTCTGTCAAGCTGTTGTTCCATAAGGGTATCAAGGATGTGGACCAGGTAAACCTCAAGGCCTATGTCCTTAAGAGCTTTGGCCACTTCAATACCGAGGAGTCCGCCCCCTATGACTACCGCCCTTTCCGAGACCCTCGCGTAGTCAAGGATCCTAAATACGTCGTCCGCGGTCCTGTAAGTAAACACGCCCTTTTTTTCTGTTCCCTTTATTGTCGGCGGTATAAACGGTCTGCTCCCTGTGGCGATCACGATCTTGTCGTACGTGTAGACCTCTCCGTCTTCAGTAACTAGGGTCTTCTTCTTCGGAAATATCCTGTCAACCCTCCTTCCCAACTCAAGGCGGACCCCTTGTTCCTCATACCACTGCCATCTCTTTATGTAGATCTCGCTGAGGAGCTTCCTCCCTGCGAGGACTTCCGTTATCAGTATCCTGTTGTAGCCTACATACCTTTCTTCCCCGAAGACATGTATCTTCACATCCTTACCCTTAGGGTCCTTCAGTATCTCCTCAACAAGGGCGGTTCCTGCCATTCCGTTCCCCACTATAACCACCTTCATAGCGAACCTCCAGATGTTGGATATGCAAGGGGTGTGCCAGTTCGGAGTAAACTTATTCCTATGGGTGTGGTTTCTTACCATATCAGAACGAAGCATCACCCTCACAGACCTGCAAGGAGTCCTGGATACCTTGACTGGAGGAATCAGCCGAACCCGTTCAGGTTCTGGGAAGGGACCGACAGGATAACCCTCTCTTTTTCCGAAGACTGTACAGATTACACTCACCTGTATGTGCCGAAACAGGGTGACCCGGACCCTTTCAGTATTGAGAGCCTGGGGTCATTCCTCCATCTTGCCCTCGGCCTCTCCGCATGGAAAGCTGTTTCGGGTTCAAGGTGGGCGGTCAGGATGAACCCATCAAGCGGTAACCTCCATCCTACCGAGTGCTACCTGGTGGTCCCTTCACTCCAGGGTGTGTTCCACTACAGCCCTTACCTACACGCTCTTGAGAAGATGGCTGACCTTCCCGAGGCTGTCTCCTCAAGGCTAAGGGACCACTTCGGAACTGAGGGTTTCATACTGATCCTGACGAGCATACCCTGGAGGGAGGCCTGGAAGTACGGTGAGAGGGCATACAGGTACTGCCTCCTTGACCTGGGACATGCTATAGGTTCCGTGAGATTTTCCGCAAACCTGAGAGGCTGGAAGATGAAGTATCTGAACGCTCTCTCAGATGAAGATCTAACCAGGATCTTAGGCTTTAACAGG
>JAJRQX010000044.1 GCA_024280065.1 Aquificota bacterium | reverse complement strand
GCCCAGTAGTCGGTCCCCTCTTCCGGCATCCAGCCGAACTCCTCAGCCGCTATCCAGTATAGCGGTTCTCCGTAAGGGGCTATGTATCTGAAGACCTTCTCCTTGTAATCCCTCCTCCCCTGTCTGGTTATCTTTATCCCCTTTATCTCCTCCCTTTTCAGGTTCGGTATGTTCACGTTCAGGTAGGTATCCTCTGGCATGCCGTTCTCTAAAACCTCCTCAACTATCTCCCTGCATGCCTTGGCAACCTCATCAAAGAGGATATCCTCCCTCCCGAAGACGGAGAAAGCTATGGACGGTATCCCCAGGATCCTCCCCTCCATGGCACCCGACACAGTCCCCGAGTAGGTTATGTCCTCGCCCAGGTTCGGTCCCTCGTTTATACCCGCACAGACTATGTCCGGCTTCTCCCCCTCAAGTATGACGTGATAGCCGAGGTGTATGCAGTCCGCGGGCGTTCCATCAATTACGGTGTAGAAGTCCTCATCTATCTTCCTCATCTTCAGAGGCATGGTGAAAGTGAGGGAGTGCCCCACACCGCTTAAGTTCCTGTCGGGAGCAACTACAACGATCCTCCCGAGAGGCTTCAGGGCCTCCCTCAGAGCCCTTATCCCTTCTGAGAAGTATCCGTCATCGTTGGTTATCAGGATCGTCGGCATCAGGGACCCTCTATGGAGAGGAGTCTGGCGTGGGCTATCCTTCCTATGTAGGTACCCCTCATCTCCGCGGAGAGGCTGACGTATATGGCCTTCGCTTCCTTTACCCTCCCCATCTTCTCAAGGATCATCGCCTTAAGTAGCTGGGCGGAGGGGTAGTTAAAGTCTTCCTTTGTTATGCCCTCAAGGGTCTTAAGGGCGTCCTCCAGCCTCCCGTCCCTGTAAAGCTGGTAGGCCCTTCTTTCAAGGAAGAGCTTCCTGACCTGCTCATCTCTGAGCAAATCGGAAACATCCTCTCCCTTCCTGGCTCTCAGATAGACCTCATAAGGTGTTCCTTCGGCTAACCTCAGTACCTCTTCCTCCTTGGCCTTACCCTCCTCAAGGAGGAAAACCATGTAGGCTACCTCATCAAGCTTTTTGGCCTTGTATTCTCTGTAGTAGTTGAAACCGCCGACAGCGGAGGCTATGAGCAGGATGATAAGGATGCCCGCGAGGACCTCCTTACTCCATATCATACCGTCATTATCTCCTTTTCCTTGGCCTCCATAAGGTTGTTTATCTCCTCTATGTATCTGTCCGTTATCTTCTGTAGCCTGTCAAGGGCCCTCTTCTTCTCGTCCTCGGAGACCCCTTCCAGGTCCTCTATCATCTCCTTGGCATCCCTTCTTATGTTCCTGACAGCGACCCTCGCCTCCTCCGCTATCTTGTGGAGGAGCCTTACCATGTCCCTCCTCCTCTCCTCCGTGAGGGGTGGGAGGGTGATCCTGATGATGTTGCCCTGGGTGTTCGGGTTCAGGTTAAGTTCCTCCTGTATAGCCTTCTCTATGGCTGGTACGGCGTTGGCGTCCCAAACCTGTATCGCTATCTGGTTGTGTTCGGGAACGGATATGCTACCGAGCTGTTTTATGGGGACCTTAGACCCGTAGTAATCAACCTTTATGTCCTCGATGAGGGATGAGGAAGCCCTCCCCGTCCTTATACCGGCTATCTCGTTCTTGAAATGCTGGACGCTCTTCTTCATGTCCTTCTCCGTCTCCTTCAGGATCTCCTCTATCTCCTGAACCATGGCTTACCCCCTCACGACGGAGCCGACGTCCATGCCCAGGACAACTGACCTCAGGTTCCCCTTCTCCTTAATATTAAACACTATTATGGGTATCCCGTTCTCCTTGCACATGGTTAGGGCGGTGTGGTCCATGACCCTTATACCCCTGTTTATGACTTCAAGGTACGTTATCTCCTTGATAAGGACCGCGTCCGGAAACTTCTCTGGATCCCTGTCGTAAACGCCCCCCACCTTTGTGGCCTTCAACAGAACCTCAGCCTCTATCTCCGCGGCCCTCAGGGCAGCCGCTGTGTCCGTTGAGAAGTATGGGTTCCCCGTCCCGCCTGCGAATATGACCACCCTCCCTTTTTCCAGGTGCCTTACCGCCCTTCTCCTTATGTAAGGTTCCGCGACCTGCCTCATCTCTATGGCGGAAAGGACCCTCGTGGGTATACCTGCGTGCCTCTCAAGTGCGGACTGGAGAGCCAAGGCGTTTATAACTGTGGCGAGCATGCCCATGTAGTCCGCTGTTGCTCTATCTATGCCTATGTTCTCTCCCTCAAAGCCCCTGAATATGTTCCCCCCTCCTATCACCACAGCTATCTGAACCCCGAGGTCATAAACCTCCTTTATCTCTTCGGATATGTACTCAAGGAAGGATGGGTCTATACCGTATCTCCTGTTTCCCGCGAAGGCCTCTCCTGAGAGCTTTAGAAGTATCCTCCTGTATCTGGGCGACTCTCCCTCCATCAGAGACCACCGACCTCAAACCTCACGAACCTCACCACCTCAACACCTAAACCTGAGTCCTCTATGACCCGCTTGACGGTTTTCTCCTCGTCCTTTATAAAGGCCTGCTCAAGGAGGACCTTCTCCTGGAAGAACTTTCTGAGCTTACCCTCCACTATCCTGTCTATTATGTGCTCCGGCTTACCCTCCCGTCTCGCCTGTTCGGAGAGTATCCTCCTCTCCCTCTCTATGACCTCCTGAGGTACAGACTCAACGCTCACATACTCAGGTCTCATAGCCGCTATCTGCATCGCTATGTCCTGAACGAGCCTGCCTACCTGATCGCTTAGCTCAGTGGCCCTGAACTCAAGGAGGACACCTATCCTTCCGCCTCCGTGGACGTAGGAGTGGAGGTAGTTGTCCGTGTCCAGACGGGCGAATCTGGACACCCTTATGTTCTCGCCTATCTTAGCAACCGCCTCCTTCACAACTTCACCCAGGGTCTTTGAGCTGTCCGCAAAGAAAGGCTGGTCCTCTATGTCCTGACCTCTACCTTCCCTACTCTTGTTCTCATCAGTAGAGAGTATGTGGTCCGCAACGGACTCAACCAGCCTCCTGAACTCTTCATTCCTCGCCACGAAGTCTGTTTCACAGTTCACCTCAACTATGACACCTTTCTTTCCGCTTTCGTCTATCTTTACATGGACCACGCCCTCCTTGGTTTCCCTCGCAGCCTTCTTCTCCGCCTTGGCGAGGCCCTTAACCCTCAGGATCTCCTTGGCCTTCTCCATGTCGCCCCCGGCCTCCTCCAAGGCCTTCTTGCAGTCAAGCATTCCGGCCCCTGTCATCTCCCTGAGTTTTTTAACATCTTCTATACTCACACCCATCGCTTACCTCCGCTCACTCGTAATCAACAGCATCTTTGTCAAGCTCTTCGTATTTCTCGGACATCTCAACCGCTTCCTTAAAGAGCTTCTTGTCGTGCTCTTCCACAACGACCACCTTCCTCTCCTTGGTGGCCACCACCTCCTCCCCGCTCTCCTTCCTGTTCCTGCCCTCTATAACAGCGTCCGCTATCTTTGAGGTCAGGAGCTTTATTGACTTTATGGCGTCGTCGTTCCCGGGTATGAGCCAGTCTATAAGATCCGGGTCACAGTTGGAGTCCGCTATGGCCACAACGGGGATGCCGAGCTTCTTTGCTTCAAGGACAGCTATGTGCTCCTTCACCGTGTCCACAACCCAGATGAGGTCCGGGAGCTTTGCCATATTCCTTATCCCACCGTAAAGTTTGGTGAGCTTCTCCTTCTTCTTCTTTAGCCTCCTCACCTCCTTCTTCGGAAGGAGTTCAAAGACGCCGTGGCTCTCCATCTCCTCAAGCTCCTCTAACTTCATCAGGCTCTTCCTTACAGTCTGGAAGTTTGTGAGGAGACCTCCCACCCACCTCTCGTTAACGTAGTGGGCACCGCACCTCTCGGCCTCCTCCTTTATGATCTCCTTAGCTTGCTTCTTTGTTCCTACGAAGAGGACCTCCGCCCCTTGGGCTACCATGTCAGAGACATAGTTATAAGCCTCCTCAAGCATAACCAGGGTCTTGTTCAGGTCTATTATGTGTATACCGTTCCTCACACCGTAGAGGTAAGGGGCCATCTTCGGGTTCCACCTCGCCTTGGAGTGGCCGAAGTGGACACCCGCCTCAAGTAACTCCTTCATGGACACAACAGCCATACCACACCTCCTTAGGTAGCCCGAGTAAGCTATCCTATTATATCATGCCAGGAAGGAGGGTCGGTAAGCTTAAGGTCCAGCACCACATTCTTGAAGGTCTTGAGGAGTATCTCAGGGAGATGGAGAGGTGGGATGTGGTAAGTTCCATAATCCCGGGCAGGATAGTGAGGCAGAACAGGGGTAAGGGTGTGAACGGTCTATTCCTGAAATACCCCACCCTAACCGGCTACAAGCTCCTCTACAAGAAGGGAACTTCGGTTCAGGAGGTCTTTGTGGTCTGCTCGGACAGGGATGCTTTTGAGAAGCTCTTCAGGGAGCGGTTTTCATGAGGGTAGGTGTTGTAGGTTTCGGGAACATGGGGTCGGCCTTTGCGGAGGGTGTGTCCAGGAAGGTGGGCAGGGAGAACGTCATCACCTTTGACATAGACCCCGCAAGGAGGGACCTCGCCCTCGGGAGAGGCTTTCCCGTTGCCTCAGACCTCAAGTTTCTCACAGAGGAAAGCCAGATCCTCATAGTTGCGGTAAAACCGAAAGATCTTAAGGCGGTCTTTGATACCATCAAGGAAGGTATAGGGGACAGGGTGGTTATCAGCGTTGCAGCTGGCGTTGATATAAGGACCCTGAAGGAACTTTCGGGAACTGACAGGGTGGTCAGGCTCATGCCTAACATAAACGCCCTAGTGGGAAGGGCGGTCATAGCTATCTCCTTCGGTGAAGGTGTTTCGGAGGAGGAGAAGGATAAACTCTCGGACCTACTGTCCGCCTGCGGGAAACTCTACCCACTTTCTGAGGACCTCTTTGATGTCTTCACTGCCATCGCAGGTAGCGGTCCTGCCTTCGTTATGAGCTTCATAGAAGCCCTGGCTCTCTCCGGAGTTCTTGAGGGTATACCCTACGAGAGGTCCCTTGACATAGCCCTTGAGACTGTCGCAGGAACGGTGGAGCTGCTCAAAGAGAAAGGAGGGAACCCCTCCGAGTGGGTGGTGAGGGTAACCTCTCCGGGCGGGACGACTATAGAGGGACTTAAGGTTCTTGAGGAGAAAGGCTTTAAGGGGATAGTTATGGAATGCGTGAGGAGAACCTCCGAGAAGGCAAGGAAGTTAAGGGGATAGACTACTCCTTCTCCCTGAAGGGGAGGGTGATTAGGGTGAGGACCTCCTGGAGGCAGCACTCTAAACTCTACCTCCCCATACAGAAGCACACCAACAGGGTCATAGTCCTGAGGTCTTTTCCCTACCCTCCCGTCATAGGTGACGCTGTTCTAACGGACCTCAGAGACGTTGAGATAGGTGTCAGGACCGCGGACTGTGTCCCCGTGGTCCTCATAGGGGACACCTGGAACGGGGTTATACACGTTGGATGGAGGGGTCTCGCCTCCGGTATCCTTGAAAGGGCTGTTCAACTGTTTTCGGCCCACGAGGATCTGAGGAGGACCTTCGCCTTCGTTGGCCCATCCGCCAAGGGCTGTTGCTACGAGGTGGGTGAGGAGTTTAAGGAGATCTTTGACGACCTCATAGAGAGGGACGGCAGGATCTACATGGACCTCCAGAACTCGGTGGTTAATAGGCTGAAGGATCTCGGAGTGGGTAGCATAGGTGTATACGAGAAATGTACCGTCTGTTCCCCCGAACTCCCCTCCTACAGGAGGGAGAGGACGGAGGACAGGATCCTCACCTCCGTAAGGGTATTATAACCCTCCTCCTGCCGTCCGACAGGGAGGGGTCAGGCTTCTTGCCCGTCAGTATGTCAAGGAGCTCCTTAACGTGAAGTATCCCCTGCTTCTTCAGTTTGTATCCGTTAGCACCGCTGATGAATATCCCTTCCTCATAGTTGCCGAGCCAGGCGGCTCCCAGTCTGTCCGCTATGCAGAAGCCTACCTTCTTCGCCTCCTCTCCTTTGTTGCAGGGTGTTACGCAGTGGGACACACATCCTTTCCACCCGTTCACACCGCTGAGCAGCTTCTCTATGAAGGGTGTCCTGATCACCCTTAAGGGATAGCCAACCGGGGACTTAAGGAGTATTATGTCCTCCTTCTTGGCCTCAAGGACAACCTCCTTGTATATGAGGGGAGCGTCGCACTCGTGGGTGGCTATGAACCTGGTCGCCATCTGGACGCCCGCGGCACCCCTCTCTATGAACCAGAGGATATCCCTGTAGCTCCACACACCCCCTGCAACTATCACGGGTATGTCTCCCCACCTCTTAGCCTCCTCAAGAACGCTCGGGAAGAGGTTCTTCAGCTGGAACTCCCTTTTGAAGCAGTCTTGATATCTGAACCCCTGGTGCCCCCCTGACATTGGACCTTCTAAGATAACCGCGTCCGGTAACCTGTTGTATCTCTTCTTCCATGTCCTGCATATCAAGTTCAGAGCCCTTGCCGAGGAGACTATGGGAACAAGAGCCACGTCCGCCCCGTCCACATACTGGGGTAGCTTTAAGGGCAAACCCGCCCCGGATATTATCAGGTCCGCACCAGCCTCAACCGCGTCCCTCGCTACCCTCTCGTAGTCCGTTATGGCCGCCAGTATGTTGACACCTACCGCACCCTTACCGCCGGATATGGCTTTGGCGTCCCTGATGATCTTCTTGAGGGACTCGGGGTGGTGTATGTTGTAAGAACCTATAGGTCTCCCGAACTTATCCCTCTTCACCATGTCGGGGTGCCTGTAGCCCGTCCCCACAGCTGAAACGACACCTATCGCACCGCAGGCGGCCACCGACCCGGCAAGGTTTTCCCAGGAAAGCCCTACACCCATCCCCCCCTGGATTATGGGGATGTCTACCTCTATGTGTCTTATCCTAAGCTTAGGCAGGTTCATGATAAACTCCTTTGAGATGAGTTTTATTAATTTTAAGCTCCGGAGCCATGCAGTCAAGGAACAGGATCTATCTCAGCCTGGGGACGAACGTAGGCGACAGGATAGGATACCTGGTCAGGGCTGTGGACGGACTCACCTGCATAGGAGAGATCCTCTCCGTCTCCACCGTCTACGAGAGCGAACCTTGGGGTTATAGGGAACAGCCGATGTTTCTGAACTGTGTGGTCGCCCTCAGAACGGACCTCGGTCCAGAGGACCTGCTGACTGCGGTTAAAGAGCTGGAGGTTCGGGTGGGAAGGGTTCCCAGGTTCAGGTGGGGTCCCAGGGAGATAGACATAGACATCCTGCTTTACGAGGACCTCGTCGTAAGGACGGAGACCTTGGAGATCCCACACCCAAGGATTAAAGAGAGGGACTTCGTCTTGGTTCCCCTCCTGGAGCTGGACAGAGACCTGAGGGACCCGATCACAGGAAGGTCCTACAGGGAGTTCCTTGAGGGCAAAGATATCAGATTAAAACCCTTCTGCTGTCTCATTTAAAAGGGGGCGAAGGGGAGCCAGAGCCGTTAACCAGCTCCCTCCCTTGACTTGACGTACTTCTCCCAGTTCTCCGGGTTGAAGGGGGAGACGCTCCTTAACCAGTTGACTATCTTCGGGAACTCCTCCGCAACGTAGTCAACGTCCTCCTCCGTGTTCTCCCTTCCGAAGCTGAATACCAAAGAACCGTTTGAGACCTCCTTGGGAACGCCTATGGCGAAGAGGACATGGGACTGCTTAAGGGCCAAAGACACGCATGCGGAACCCGACGCGGTCTCTATACCCATGAGGTCACACCTGAGGAGCATAGCTTCACCTTCTATGAAGTGGACTATCAGGGACAGGTGGTGGGGTAGCCTCTGGGTCGGGTGGCCCGTGAACTCTATA
Source organism: Aquificota bacterium (assembly GCA_024280065.1). Taxonomy (GTDB): domain Bacteria; phylum Aquificota; class Aquificia; order Aquificales; family Aquificaceae; genus Hydrogenivirga. The sequence continues at coordinate 575 of JAJRQX010000044.1, read as the reverse complement.
TACTGGAGCTTCTCCTCTATGGCCTTCTTGAGCTTGTCCCTGTAATAGGAGAGCCTCTTCATCCTGTCATCAAGCTCCTTCATAGCGAGCTCAGCTGCGGCCCCGAAACCCACTATACCCGGGACGTTTTCTGTCCCAGCCCTTACGCCTCTTTCTTGGGTTCCGCCTTCTATTAGAGGTCTCACCTTCACACCCTTCCTCGTCCAGAGGGCGCCGACGCCCTTGGGACCGTACATCAGATGGGCCGTGAATGATGCAGCGTCAACTCCCCACTCTTTAAGATCCACTGGGTAGTGTCCGAGGGTGGGTGCAGCGTCCGTGTGGAATATGACCTTAGGGTTCTTCTCCTTGGCGGCCTGAACCAGCTCCTTTATGTTCTGTATAGTCCCTATCTCCCTGTTTGAGTGGCCTATGGATACCAGGACCGTGTCCTCCCTCACCGCTTCCCTAACCTGATCAGGGTCTATGAGACCGTACTTGTCCGGCTTCAGGTATGTGACCTCCCAGCCTTCCCTCTCAAGGGTCTTGCAGGGGTGGAGTATGGAGTGGTGCTCTATCTCGGTGGTGACTATGTG
>JAJRQX010000043.1 GCA_024280065.1 Aquificota bacterium | reverse complement strand
TTGCCATCATAAGAGAGCCCGCCAGGTAGAACAGACTTCCCACACCAAGAAAGAGCCTGATCTGGCCTCCCCATATCTTGGAGTTGAGGATGAGGTAAAGTATAAAGACGAGTACGGAGGCAAGGTAAACCTTCTCAAAGGGAAGGTTTAGGAGGAAGAGCCCGAAGGATGTGAGGAAGAGGACCATATGTACGTAGCTCAGGAACCTGAACCTGACCTCTATCCCCTGCAGAACGGGGTACATCTGAAACATGGTCCCTACTACCACCGAGGGTATCGCGAAGTAAACCACCGTGTCAACATAGCTCCCGAAACCGATCCCCCTCTGGATCAGGGAGATAAGAACTAGGGAGAGACCGAGGATTATGTACACGGAGGTGATCCTAAGGACCTTCATTTCTCTGGAGTTTTCTTAGCTCCTCAAGGAGCTGTCTGAACTTATCATCCGACAAGCGTCTTATCCTCTTGGCCTGACCCAGGGTTACGGTGTAGGGCAGGATCTTCCTCAGGATCGGGTTCTTCAGGGGTGTGAAACCGTATCTTACTAGTATCTCAAGGGCCTCTGGGTATCTGTCCAGGAGCTTTCCCACGTTCGTGTTCTCATCTATGGTGAACTCACCCTCAAGGTCTTCCTTACGGACGGGTCTGTCGGACTTCCAGATCTTCAGAAGGTAGCCTTCTTCCGTTCTCTTGAGCTCGTAGCTGTAGCCGAGCTCTCTCAGTCTGGGAAGGAGATGGACAAACGGTCTTGAACCGAGGACCTCAAGGACCTCTCCCTCCTTCAGCTCTTCCAGGGCCTTGGTTATCTTTATAAGCGGCTGGGGTGGTTCTAAGTCCCTTACGTCCAGAAAAGGCATCCCGAAGAAGATCATACACCCTCAGTGTAGACCTCCTCAAGAGAAGGGTTTAGGAGACATATCAACGGGTTCGGGCCGCTTTCCCAAGTTCCTAAGCCTCCTGACATTTTAAAATTGATTTTAAGCTCTTAAACTCTAAAATAGTTCACAGGAGGGGAAAGGATGCTCAGGAAGGACACCCTTGACCTCATAGACATGTACCTTGAGTCGGAGGACATAGCCAAGCACAACGCCAACCTCGTTTACTCGCTCCCCGCTATGGCCAACATACTCTCCGGGGAGGTTATGAAGGAGTATATGCTTGAGAGGATCCTCAGCGAGGAAGAGAGGCTTATGCACGAAGAGGGCTGGTGGTACCAGCACCAGCTCGCCCTCCTCGGACCATACTGCATAGGCTTCTCCGCAAGGGACATAGCCCTGCACGGTCTTACCTCAAACTCAAGGGTTATGCCAAGGTCAAGACCCCCCAAGAGGCTCAGGAACCTCCTTGACCAGTGTGCCAACTTTATATGCCTCATATCCCAGGAGGTGGCGGGAGCGGTAGCTTTAAATGATCTCATAACGGTTGCAACTTCATACGTATGGTACGAGGAGAAGTTCAAGGGAAGGAGGTACACCCAGGACGAGATAGCCCATGCTTTCCAGAGCTTCCTATACAACATAAACCTTCCCTTCAGGAGCGGTAACAGTCCCTTCACCAACGTAACCCTTGAGTTCGGGAAGCCCGCTCCCTACTTGGAGGACGAATACATCATTGTAGGGGGAAAGGTAATAGACACCAGATACAGGGATATACCTCAGGAGCTTTACGACAAGGTGGCCCTCGGCTTTCTTCAGGCTATGTGGGAGGGCGATGCGGACGGGAGGCCGTGGACCTTCCCTCTCATAACCGTCCAGATAACCGACAACTTCAACTTTGACGACCCCGTCTTCATGAAGTTCCTTGAGAACCTTGACAGACACGGAGGGGCTTACTTTGAGAACTTTCTCTCAAAACCTTTCCTTGAGAGGGGGCTTGAACCCAGGAACCCTTACCTTCAGAGAAGTTTCTGCTGCAGGTTTCAGGTGGACATGGGAGAGGTCCTGAAGGTGTCCAACACTGGCTCTGTTTTCGGAAACGCCTCGGGCGTTGGGTCCATAGGCGTTATATCCATAAACTTCAACAGGCTCGGCTGGATACACAGGGGCAACAAGGAGAGGTTATTTGAGCACCTGAGGGACATACTCCTTAAAGTCAGGAGTGTCCTAAACAAGAAGAGAGAGTTCATAGATACCCACAGGGAGCTTTATCCCACCTTCTTCTACTACATGAAGGACCTTTCTACCCTGTTCAACACAGTATCTCTGCAGGGGGGACATGAAGGTCTTATAAACTTCGGGTTCGTGGAGTACGACCACCAGGGTAGGGTCATAGAGGAGAGGTCAGGTCTCTTTCACCCTGAGGGCCTTAAGTTTGCGAGAGAGGTTGCGGACTTCATACTGAAGAACCTTGAAGAGTTCATGAGGGAGGACGGGATTCCTTGGAACTTTGAGTACGCACCCGGGGAGACAGCCGGTCCGAGGCTTGCACAGAAAGACCTTCAATTCTTCAGGGACATAATCAACGGAAGGTGGGACAGGTACAGACTCTACAGGGAGTACTGGGTGGGCAAGCTTGACGGGACGCCACCCTACGTGAAAGGTAGTCCGGAAGGTTCGGGGGTCTTTCTGACCGCGGGCTTCCAGCCTCCCTACGATGGTCCCTCTCTTGCGAAGCAGCTTGAGGTCTCTTCTGAGACCCAGAGGTTCGCAACCGGAGGCAGCATACAGCACATATTCCTCAACGAGATGCCCACAGCTGAAGCCCTCAGAAACTTCATAAAGAGGACTTTTGAGAGCCTTCCCATAATCTACATGACCCTAACACCCACGCTTAGTGTCTGCAACACCTGTTCAAAAAAGGTTGTCGGGGAGCACTTCAGGTGTCCCTACTGCGGGTCCGATGACACTGTTGTTTACTCAAGGGTGATAGGCTACTACAGACCCATCGCCAGACGCATAAGGAGGGTGGACAGGGACAGATTTGTATACGAAGGCGAGGAGAACTACTGGCAGGGGGGCAGGAGGGCGGACTGGGTTACCAGGAAGAAGGTGCTCCTGCAGGAG
>JAJRQX010000042.1 GCA_024280065.1 Aquificota bacterium | reverse complement strand
GCCGCTATACCTATGCTTATTATGTCGGGAGGGACGGATATCTCCGGGTCAAGGGGGTAGCCGTCGCTGTTCACTATTCTCCCGTCTGCGTCCAGTCTGAACTGTCCGTTTCTGGTGTAGGCTATCGTCCCGTCGGGCAGAACCACTTTGAAGAAACCGTCTCCCTGTATGGCGAGGTCAAGGGTGTTTCCGGTCTGGACTATGTTTCCCTGTGTGAATATGCCGTACGTGTCCGCTATGTAGGTTCCGAGACCTATCTGGAAACCGGATGGCGACCTGGTTATAGGAGATGTGGGAGCTCCAGGGTCCCTTACCGTCTGGTAGATGAGGTCCTGGAAGGTAGCCCTCATCTTCTTGTAGCCCACCGTGTTCACGTTGGCCATGTTGTGGGATATGATATCTAAGTTGGTCTGCTGGGCTGTCATACCAGAGGCGGACGTCCAGAGCGCTCTGAACATGGTCTATCCCTCCTTCCGAGAAAGATATTCGGTACAAGAGACCGAAAGTTTATAATTTCCCCGATGGAAGACATCTTCTGGATACTGAGAAGGCTAAAACCCTATACACCTCTCATATTTCTATCCCTGATCGGTTCCCTGATCCAGTCCGCGGGGGCTGCGGGTGTGACCTTGCTCGTAAAGGGTGTCGTTGATGAGGTGTTCTTGCTCAGGGATCCCGATAGGGTCTTTACCACGGTCGGCATGATCTTGGGATCGGCAGTTCTCATGCAGGCGGGCTTCTTCCTGTCCAGGTATCTTGTGAGCGTTGCCTCGGAAGCCACGCTTAAAGGGATAAGGGAGGAGCTATTCAGGAAGGTCCTGTTCGTTCCCTACACCTTCTTCGTAAAGCATCCCGCGGGGGACCTTATAAGCAGGGTGGTGAGCGATGTAGATAGACTCAGGATGATCCTCACGGACCAGCTCCCTGTTCTTCTCAGGGAGCCCTTCGTAGCTATCGTTCTCTTCGGCGTTCTCCTGTACAGGGACCCTGTCCTGACGGTCGTTCTGATACTGCTCCTTCCGGTGATGGCCTTCATGGTCAGGTATTTCGGGAGAAAGAAGGGAAAACACCTCAAGCGGACCCAGGAGAGCACAGCCCAGCTTACCCAGGTTCTTTCCCAGACCGTCCAAGGTGTGGAGAACATAAAGGTCTTCTCCGCGGAGGACTGGCTTCTGAGATACTTCAGGGACTGGAACAGGAGAATACTCAGATCTTCCATAAGGATGGAGCTTTACATAACCGGAAACACGGCCCTTAACTACATATTCGGCTACACCGCGGTCGCGGGTGTCCTCCTGTACGGCGGGTTCAGGATAGTGGAGGGGTACCTCTCACCGGGAGATTTCGTCTCATACCTCACCGCCCTCTTCATGATCCAGCCACCGCTCCTTAACTCCCAAAAGGCCCTTATGGGGCTCAGGGGTTCCCTCCCTGTCGTATCAAGGGTGAGGGAGGTCCTCTCCCTTGAGGAGGAGGTTTCGGGGAAGGTAAAGTTCGGTGGCCTCAGAGAAGTTATAGACCTCAGAGGTGTCCGTGTATCCGTGAACGGTAAGGGGATCCTAAAGGAGGTGAACCTGACCATAGTGAAGGGCGAAAAGTTAGGGATAGTCGGACATACGGGCTCGGGTAAGAGCACCCTGGTGAGGCTCATACCCAGGCTAATTGACTACGAGGGCGAGATCCTTATAGACGGGAAGGAGCTGAGGAGCTTTGACCTTAAGTCCTTGAGGGACAGGATAGGTATGTCCACCCAGGAGACCTTCCTTATAAACGGGACCATAAGAGAGAACCTGCTCATAGCCAAGCCAAACGCCACCGAGTCCGAGATCAGAGAAGCCCTTAAGCTCGCCCTCTGTGACTTCGTTGAGGACCTTGAGGAAGGTATTGACACAGTTGTGGGAGAGAGGGGATACTCCCTCTCTGGAGGTGAGAGGCAGAGGATAGCTCTGGCGAGGGTCTTTCTGAAGAATCCGGATATAGTTATCCTTGATGAAGCGACCTCCGCCCTTGACACCAACACGGAGAAGAAGGTCCTGAAAAATATATTTGAGTTCTTTGAAGATAAGACTCTGATAATAGTTGCCCACAGGTTATCAAACGTTATGGAGTGTGACAGGATAGTGGTAATGAGGGATGGCAGGATAGTGGAGGAGGGGAGCTTTTACCTTCTCGTTGAGAGGAGGGGGGAGTTCTACAGGATCTTCAGGGAGATGCTATAATCAATACATGGGAAGGCTCTTCATACTCTCCGCACCCTCAGGAACAGGTAAGAGCACAGTGGCATCAAAACTGCTCCACCAGGTGGACGGCCTCAGGAAGGTGATCACCGCCACCACCAGAGAGCCGAGACCGGGAGAGAAGGACGGCGTTGATTACATCTTCATGTCAAGGGAGGAGTTCGAAAGGGGTATAGAGAACGGCATGTTCTTAGAATACGCTGAGGTTTACGGAAACTACTACGGGACACCGAAGGACCAGATTGAGAGGAACATTAAGGAGAACGTAGACTCCCTTCTGGTGATAGACGTTCAGGGTGCCTTCAGGGTGAAGGAGGTCTTTCCTGAAGCGGTCTCCATATTCCTGCTACCTCCCTCCCTTGAGGAGCTGAGGAGGAGGATGATAGGGAGGGGATACAGGGACTCAAACATGGACCTCAGGCTTGAGATGGCCAAGAAGGAGATTCCCTGTGCGAGGTTCTTTGACTATGTTATAATTAATGATTTCGTGGACAAGGCTGTTGACCAGATCAGGAGTATCATATTAGCCACAAGGTGTGAGAGGGACAGGGTCCTCAGGAACTTAAGCTCCGTTCTTCACAGTGAGGACATCCTGTCCCTGCTCAAAGGAGGTAGGTGTTATGTCAAGGAGACCTAACATAGAAAAGGCCCTTGAAAAGGTCAGTTCAAGGTATGAGCTCGTCCACGCCGCGGTGAAGAGGACCCTCCAGCTCCTTGAGGAAGGCGACGACTTCTTCATAAGGGGTGAAAGGGAGCTAATAAAGAAGACCTTTCAGGCTATAGAGGACATAGCTGAGGGCAGGGTAAAGGTGGTCAGGAAGAAGTAACTTATACTCCATGAGGGTGATAACCGACTATACCCTGTC
>JAJRQX010000041.1 GCA_024280065.1 Aquificota bacterium | reverse complement strand
GGTTTCGTAAAAGAGGAGAACACTTTTGAGAAGCTCGGGATAAAGTACGTCTCTCCCTTTGTCAGTTTCGGTGAGCCTCACCTACTACCAAAACAGCTCTATGAGGCCTTCAAGGATGTCCTTGACGTTACCTACGAGGAAGTGGAGAGGGCGGTAAGGGAAGGTCTTGAGGAGCTCAAAAGGTTTGACGCTAAGATTAGAAGGAAGACGAGGGAGATCCTTGAGTGGTGTGCCCAGAACAACCACCCGTGCATACTCTTCCTTGCGAGACCCTACCACATGGACCCGGGCATAGGTCACGAGATAGACGCGGAGTTTCAGGCCCGCGGTTATCCTGTCGTCTGGGGTCAATATCTTCCTACGGACGAGGACCTTATGGACTGGTTGTTCGGACCAGAGGTGGAGGCGGGGATAATAAGGAGCCCCTTTGACATATCGGACGTCTGGACCTCCTCTTACAGTTCCAACACCAACGAGATAATCTGGGGTGCCAAGTTCGCCGCCCGTTTCCCCTGGATAACCGCCGTTGTGAGGCTCTCCAGCTATGAGTGCGGTATGGATCAGCCTACCTTCACACCCGTTCAGAGGATCGTGGAGTATTCGGGGACCCTCTACTTCAAGTTCGGGGATCTTGACGAGACGAAGCCATCAGGGAGTGTCAAGATAAGGGTTGAGACCATAGACTACTACGTCAGGAAGTACTCTCCACAAATAATAGAGAGAAAACTGAAGCGCCTCGATCCTGGCAAGATGCCTGATAGCTTCAAGCCGTTAAAAGGAAACACCACCTGAACTCAAGTATTCCCCCTACCGCTTGACTTTCATTTCATCAAACCCTAATATATACCCATAGGGGGTATAGGTATGCAGAGGTGTAAGATCTATCTTCCGGACGAAAGTGTCAGGGAACTTTTAGAAAGGCTCTCACGCATAGAGGGTCAGGTAAGAGGCATAAGGAGGATGATAGAGGAAAAGAGGAGCTGTGATGAGATACTCGTTCAGATATCCGCTGTCAGGTCCGCTCTCGGTAGCGTGGCGTCTAAGCTTTTAGAAGATCACGTGGAGAGCTGTGTAAAGCCGAGCGTTGAGGCGGGGGACTTGAAAGCACTGGAGGACTTTATGGAAGCGGTCAAGAAGCTCATAAAGGGAGGATGCTGATATGAGAGAAGCTGTCAGCGGTGTTGTTGGGACGGTAGCTTCAATTTTGGCCGCCTCCTGCTGTGTGGTTCCTTCACTTTTTGTTGTCTTCGGGGTATCCGCAGGGAGTCTCAGTTTCCTCAGTGCTCTGGAGCCTTACAGGTGGCTCTTTTTGGGGATAGCTTATATCTCCGTAGGATACTCCCTTTACAGGCTCTATTTAAAGAGGCTACTCAGAAAAGCCGAGGTAGAGTGTGCATGTGAAGAACTCAAATGGACGCAGAGACTAAGCAGGGGGATAACTTGGTTCGCACTTGTACTGCTCGTGTTTGCAACCTTCTACCCTTACGTCCTTGAGAAGGTTTACGGAGGTTAAGGGATGAAAAAGGTGTTTTTTGTTCTCCTCACGCTCTTGAGTTTTAGCTTTGCTCAGAAGGTCCTCGTCATTGACGTCGAGGGTATGACCTGCAAAGTCTGTCCGATAGCGGTCAGGAAGGCTATCTTGGAGGTTAAGGGAGTCAAGTGGGTAAAGACCTCCCTCAAGAACCGTGTGGCGGTTGTGGTAGCTGAAGACTACGTGGAAGAAAGAAGTATTTTACGGGCAATAATGAGCGCTGGAGCTTACAGGGGAAAGGTGATCGGCAGGTTTGAATTTGAGGAGGAAAGGAGATGATCAGGCTCAAGATAACGGGTATGACCTGTCAGCACTGTGCTCAAACCGTAAAGGAAGCCTTAGAGAGCGTTGAAGGTGTGAAAAGGGCGGTGGTTTACTTCCCACAAGGCTACGCGGAGGTTGAGCAGGAAGAGGAGATCAACGTTGAAACCCTCATAGAAGCTGTAAAGAAGGCTGGATACGGAGCGGAGCTTATGGGAACCTCCCCGGAGGTATATGTGCCTGAGAAAGACGTTTACGACCTGTTCGTCCTCGGAGGAGGGTCCGCAGGATTTGCATCAGCGATAAGGGCTTCCGACTTGGGAGCTAAGGTTCTGGTGGTTGAGAACAGGGTGATAGGAGGGACCTGTCTTAACAGAGGGTGTATTCCCTCCAAGTATCTTATAGAGGTAGCGGAAGTTTACTCAATACCTAAAAGGAACCCCTTCAGGGGTATAACCCTCAGGCAAGATAGACTGAGCGTAGAGGAGATATCGGAGTTCAAGGAGAGCATGGTCAAGGAGCTCAGAAAGGAAAAGTACTTAGATGTTCTAAAGGCGTATCCGAACATTCACTACTTGGAGGGCAGGGGTACCTTCTTAAGAGAAGGTAAGGCTGAGGTTGAAGGTAGAGAAATAACATTCCATAAAGCTGTTGTAACCACAGGCTCAAGACCGAAGATACCTCCAATAAAGGGCCTTGAGAGCATAAACTACCTTACGAGTGATGAGATTCTCAGCATAGATTACCTGCCGAAACACCTTCTAATCCTCGGGGGAGGAGCCATAGGGCTTGAGCTCGGGCAGGTCTTCCTGAGATTGGGGAGCGAGGTAACCCTAATAGAAGCTCTCCCGGACATACTGATGAACGAGGAACCTGAACTGAGGGAGAGGCTAAGGAAAGTCCTCGGAGACGAAGGCATGAAGATACTCACGGGCACCAAGGTGATAGAGGTAAGACGTAACCGGGAGCATCTGGAACTGCTGATAGAAAAAGATGGAAGAACCTCCATCCTGAGGGGAACAGACCTCCTCGTAGCGACCGGAAGAACGCCCAACACGGAAGACATAGGGCTTGAGAACGTGGGCGTTGAAACAGACCCTTCCGGGTTTATAAAGACGAACGAATACATGCAAACTACAAACCCGAACATCTACGCAGCGGGAGATTGCGTAGGCAGGATGATGCTCGTTACGGTCGCAGCGATGGAAGGAACCATATCCGCGGAGAACGCACTTCTCGGTAACAGGATACGCATGGACTACCGTTCAGTTCCCCGTGCGGTTTTCACGGACCCGGAGCTTGCCTCCGTAGGACTGAAGGAAGAGGAAGCAAGAGAGAGCTTTGAGGTAGAGGTGAGAACCCTTGAGTTTTCAAAGGTGCCGAGGGCTGTTATCTCGGGCAGAACAGAAGGGGTCATAAAGATGGTGGTTGAGAAGGAAAGCTCCAGAGTCCTCGGTGTGCACGTGCTCGGCAGACACGGAGCTGAGATAATCCATAGGGCGGTACCCATAGTTAAGTTCGGTCTTACTCTGAGGGACGTTATAGATATGGTTGACGTTTACCCAACCTTCAGCGAGGCTGTGAAGCTCTGTGCCCAGTCTTTCTACAAAGACGTATCAAAGCTCTCCTGCTGTGCCCAGTAAATTCACCAGTTTCTTGTCACCAGAGGCTAACCTACCACCTCATAGTGTCTGTACTTCCACTTAGCTCCTAAGCGTTTAACAAGTTCCTCTGTCTTTTTCATATCTACTCCCGGATAATCCACAGCTGAAACCACCACCTCAAAACCCTCCCTTAGAGCGGTTTTTATAAAGTCTACCACCTTTTCAAAGGCATCAGGCTGGACAGGCCTGCATACCCTGTTGTAGGTTTCCCTGTCGGGTGCGTTTAAGGAAACGGACCAGACGTCAACGAGACCTTTTAATTCCTTGAGCTTCTCTTTGGGAAGGAAGGTAAACATCAGACCGTTCGTATCCACCCTTACCTTACCGCCCCTACTCTTTACGTACTTCGCTATCTCCTTTAAGGCTGAAAACCTTAAAGTGGGCTCACCGTATCCGCAGAAGACCACCTCTTCATACCTGGTCGGGTCTCCTATCTCCCTTACCACCTCTTCAACGGATGGGTCCCTTGAGACCCACACCCAGTAACCCTTTACCATGAAGTCTCTCTCCCTTTCCCTTTGACAGAAGGCACAGTGGAGGTTGCACTTGTTTGTAAGGTTTATGTACAGCTTGTTGTTTATCACGTAGGTTATCGTCTCCTTTCTGCCGTTATTTCCGAGGTTTAAAATCAGCTTCGCGTTTTCGGAGGTCATCCTGTCCACGTCCTCCAAAGAGGAGTTGGGTAGGAGCTCCGCTAAGACCTTGGCTGTGTACCATATGTAGGAAGGTCTGTTGGGTTTCCCCCTGACAGGCTGGGGAGTGAGGAAAGGTGCGTCCGTCTCAAGGAGTATCCTCGCTGTGGGAGTCCTCTTTGCCACCTCACGGACATTACCCGCGTTCTTGTAGGTTAGGATCCCCGAGTAGGATATGTAAAAGCCGAGGTCCACCGCTTTCCTCATGGTTTCGTAGGAACCCGTGAAGCAGTGCATTATCCCCCCAACCTCGTAGGCTTTCTCCTCTTTAAGTATCCTTATGGTCTCTTCCTCCGCCGACCTCATGTGTATAACGAGGGGGAGTCCGAGCTCCCTCGCGAGGTTTATCTGCCACCTGAAGACCTCCTCCTGCTTCTTTCTGTCCGAGTAGTCCTTGTAGAAGTCAAGGCCGGTCTCCCCTATGGCCCTGACCTTTGGGTTCTTTAAGACGATGTCCCTAAGCCACTCTATATCCTCAAGGGAAACTCTGTCCGCCTCGTGGGGGTGGAAGCCGACAGCACAGTAAACCCTATCGTTCTCCCGAGCTATCCTGACGGCGTTCTCCACGGTCTTCCGGTCGTAACCTACAGTCAGGAGATACTCCAAAGACCCATCCCTCAGGGTCTCCTCAAGGTCCTCTCTCCTGAGAAGGTCAAGGTGACAATGCGTGTCTATCATGGGAGTAAATAATATAGGTATAATCTCAGAAGATGGAGGGCCTCTTAAAGCTCGCGGAACAGCTCCAGGTTTATCTGAACTCCATAATATTCGGTGT
>JAJRQX010000040.1 GCA_024280065.1 Aquificota bacterium | reverse complement strand
CTGGAAGGTATTAAGCTCCTCAGAATGCCAAGGAGACACCACCTCTCCCCCTCTGACCTTGACCTGAGGAGACTCAAAGAAACCCTCAGAAAGGTGGACACGGAGATAAAGAACTTTGAGGACATCCTTAAGCTCAGGGGCGTAGGTCCGAAGATTATGAGGGCTTTGGCCCTCGTAGCCGAGATAGTTTACGGGGCAGAACCCTCCTTCAAGGACCCTGCCAGATACTCTTTCGCCCACGGGGGTAAAGACGGCCATCCCTACCCTGTCAGGAAGGAGGTATACGACATCACCGTGGAGACCTTAAAGAGGGCCATAGCGAGGGCGAAGATAGGTGAGAGGGAGAAGGTAGAGGCGATAAAGAGGCTATCTAAGATCCTTGCCGAATGAGTTTCTTAAGGTCCTCAAAGAAGTTAGGGTAGGAGATACGGACGCATTCGGGGTCATCAAGGACCGTCTCCCCCTCCGCTGAGAGACCCGCAATGGTGAAGGCCATCGCTATCCTGTGGTCCGAGAAGGTCTTTATGCGAGCACCCTTTAGCCTCTCCACACCCTCTATGAGAAAGCCGTCCTCAAGCTCCTCAACCTTAGCTCCCATGGACCTCAGGTTAAGTACCAGGGCCCTGATCCTGTCCGACTCCTTTACCCTCAGCTCCTTAGCACCCCTCACCTCCGATACACCCTCGGCAAGGGCCATGAGGACCCCAAGAAGCGGTAGCTCATCTATCATGGATGGGACCTCCTCCGGGCGGACCTTCACCGCCTTCAATCTTCCCGAATACCTGACGTGTACATCCGCTACCGGCTCACCCGAGATCTCCCTGAGGTTCTGGTAGGAGACCTCAGCCCCCATCTGCTTCACCTTTCTGAAGAAACCGTCCCTGGTGGGGTTCACCAACACCTCCTCAAGGAGTAGCTCCCCTCCCGTTAGCAGGCAGAGGGCCACAAAGAAGGCGGCGGAGGAAGGGTCCCCCGGACACAAGACCTCGGAACCCTTCGGCGTCTGGCCTCCCTCAAGGAAGACCTCAAAGCCCTCCTTACCCGTCAGCTCCTTAAGTTCAACGCCGAAGTGTCTCAGCATCCTCTCCGTGTGGTCCCTTGACCTCACAGGTTCAACCACACGGGTGGTGCCCTTAGCCTTCAAACCAGCCAGCAGTATGGACGTCTTTACCTGGGCCGAGGATTTCTCGTTGAAAAGGTCTATGCCTTCAAGGTCCCCTCCCCTCACCGCCACGGGTAGCCTATCACCCCCTTCCCTGCCGTCTATACTAGCACCCATCCTCCTCAAAGGTTCCACCACCCTTCCCATAGGTCTTCTCCTTAAGCTCCCGTCCCCTGTTATCACCGAGAAAAAGGGTTGGGTGGAGAGGACTCCCATGACTATCCTCGCCGTGGTCCCTGAGTTCCTCGCGTCAAGGACATCCGCAGGTTCCTCAAATCTGAAAGCCCTTCCCTCAATTATCAGCGTGTCTCCCTTGACCTCTATCCTCGTTCCCAGTCCCCTGAAGATCTCCAGCGTGGCCAGGGTGTCTTCCGAGAAGAGCCACCTCCTCACCACCGTCCTCCCCTCCGCCAGGGACCCTATGATCACCGCCCTGTGGGAGATCGACTTGTCGGAGGTGACCCTCAGCTTTCCCGAGACACCTTTTATCGGACCCCTTATCCTCATTCCAGGCTGAGCCTCCTCTCCTTCGCCTCCTTCAGAAACTCGGTGATTCCGGGCTCATCCTCTTTCTCTATGAGATCCCTCAGGAGCTTCAGGGACTCCATGTAGGTGTCTATGGACTTTAAAACGTTCTCTCTGTTCGTCAGGAATATATCCCTCCACATCACAGGGTCACTCGCGGCTATGCGTGTGAAGTCTTTAAAGCCTCCCCCCGGATACCTGAAGAGGTCAACATCTTCCGAGAGTTTTGCTATGGCGTCTATCAGTGCGAAGGCGACCGCGTGAGGAAGGTGGGAGACGGCTCCGAACACCCTGTCGTGGAGGTGGGGGTCCATGAACTCAACCACACCGCCTACCTTTCTCCAGAGGGAGACCACCTCCTCAAGTGCTGTTCTGTCCGTTCTCTCGGTGGGTGTTATTATTACCTTCTTATCTTTAAAGAGACCTCTCACGCTGTTCTCAACCCTAGATTTTTCGGTCCCCGCTATCGGATGTCCTCCAACGAACCGCGGGCCGAGGATGGTCTCAAGTCTGTAAACTATGTCCCCCTTGACGCTCCCGAGATCTGTAACAACCGCATCCTCGGAGAGGACCTCCTTAAGTTTTCGTGCTATACCCTCAAAGGTCCCAACGGGTGTAGCTATAACCACAAGGTCGGGATTAAGCTCCTTCACAGGGGCGTATTCAGTAAATCCTTCCTTTATCAGACCCATCTCTTTAGCTCTCTCCAGCGCACGAGGGTTAACATCTAAGCCGAACAGGGTTCCCTCAAAATCCGAATCCCTAAGGGACAGGGCAAGAGACCCGCCCATAAAACCCATGCCTACTATCAGGACCTTCTCCACGCCAATATTTTACTCTCTCCACCTTCTGAAGAGGTCGTGGGTGACTCCCGCCTGGTCCAGGACCTTCCCGACGACGAAGTCTATAAGATCCTCAATTTTCCTGGGACCGTGGTAGAAGCCCGGACTCGCGGACATAACTACAGCCCCCGCCGAGGTTACTTTTAACATGTTCTCAAGGTGGATCTTTGAGTAGGGCATCTCCCTCACGAGGAGTATAAGTGGAACCCTCTCCTTGAGAGCGACCTCGCAGACTCTGTGTATTAGATTCTGGTTTATGCCGTTCGCTACGTTCCCTAAGGTACTTGTTGAGCAGGGAACGACAAGGACAGCCTGAAACTCCCTGAGCCTTGAACCGCTGGCAAGGGGTGAGGTCATGTCCCTCCTGTCGTGGATCCTTACCTTGGGAAATCTCTCCCTTATATCCTTCAGGGTTATGCCCATCTCCTCCTTGAGGACGGTCTCCCCCGACCCGGAGACTATAAGGTGGACCTCGTTCTCCCGGGATAGGACCTCAAGGGTCCTGTAGCCGTATACGACCCCGCTCGCACCTGTTATGCAGAGGACGAACCTTCCCACACCAGACTCCCCAGGATTCCACCGAAGGTCTCAAAGAAGAAGCGGACCTTCTCTTCTTCAGAAGGCAGGAGTATCAGGAGGCGTCCTCCTTCATCCCTTCCCACCCTTATCTCGGAGAAAACACCCGAAGGGTTCCTCCTGAAGTCATAAAGCGCGATGATACTCTCAAGGGAGGTTAACCTTTCCTTCGGTGTGTGGCCGTCCCCGATCATTATGAGAACTTTGGCATCCGCTGACTCTTCCGCACCGAGGTCTTTGAGGTAAGAGAGGGCCATCTCCTTGAGCTTCTCGCTTGAAGAAAGGACCCTGAAGGTTACACCTCTGAGATCTCTCATCCAGTCCGTCTTCCCCCCGGACTTCTCAAGTAGCCTTATCTCTTCT
>JAJRQX010000039.1 GCA_024280065.1 Aquificota bacterium | reverse complement strand
TTCGGGCGAAGCTACGACTCCTAATAGGAAGACAACCGCCATCTCAAGGTAAAGCAAGAGTACAAGGGGAAGGGAGAGTATACCTTCCGTCCTGTAGTGAGATTCCTTCCTGACCGCCTTCTCCCAAGGAACGGCTGTTAGGACGAATACATAGAATACCGCTATAGCCACCGCGTATATGAGGAGCTGCAACGCACCAACCAGTTCCGCCCCTGCGACGAAGAAGATCCCCGCTACAGCTATCAGGGATGAGAGGAGCCAAAGGATAACGTATATGGGGTTTGTGAAGGTTACAACACCCACAGCTGAGATTATAGCCCAGAGGGAGAAAACCAGGAATATTATGAACCTTACCATTCGTGCCTCCCCTTAACCTTGGGTTCGGGCAGCCTAACTTCGTTCTCGTGCCAGAGCTTGTCTCTCTGGAAGTCGTCTATCCATATACGGTCGGGCTCGTGTTCCCTCCTCATCTGCCAGTCCCTTCCTATCTTCTCAAGGGTCTCAAGGTCAAGTATGGAGTCCCTCCTCGTGTAGCTGGCAGTTTCGTGTATGTCACTTTGGAAGAGGCAGTCCACCGGGCAGGCGTCTACACAGAAACCGCAGAAGGTGCAGAGCATAAGGTTCATGTTGAAGACGCTGACGACCCTCTTCCCGTTCTCCAGCTTCTTACCCTCTATCTCAAAGAGCTGGGGGACAGGGCAGGCCCTCTTGCAGAGCATACAGACCACGCACCTGCTTTTCCCGTATTCCACCTGTATGCTGAACCTCTCCACCCACTCATCAAAGGCTGGTTGGGGTTCGTTCCCGTCAACGACCTTGTGTCCAAAGAAACCTCGGAACCTCTTGGGAGGTGTTAACTTCTCGTAAGGGTAATGTGTGGTTATGGTCCTGCTGAAAGCATGCCTTATGGTTACGGAAAGCCCCTTTATGAAATCTATGAAAAGGATCCTCTCAAGCCAGCTTAAGGGTTTCATAACCATACGCTTTACCATGACGCTACCTCCAAAAGGCGATAGATATTCTAACAGAATTTATCTCCAGATAAAGGGAGCTACGAGGGAGGTGATCACTATGTTCAGGAGGGCAAGGGGGAGCATCACCTTCCAGGCTATCTCTGTTATCTGGTCTATCCTGTATCGGGGCAGTGTCCAGTGAAGCCAGAGGATAAACAGGAAAAGGGCGGTCACCTTGAGTAAAAACCAAACGTATGGGGACAGGGGACCCAGGAAGAAGAGCGGGTCTACGAAGCCAACGAAGGGGATGTTCAGGGGCGACCACCCGCCCAAGAACAGGACAACACCTATGGCCGAGAGGGTCAGTACCTCTATGTACCACTCCACGAGGGGAAAGAGGCCGAACTTCATACCCCCGTACTCTACGGTGAAGCCCGTCACGAGCTCCGCCTCAGCCTCCTGTATGTCAAAAGGGACCCTTCCCGTCTCCGCAAGGAGGGAGAACATGTACACTATGAAGGCTATCGGCTGGACCCATACGTACCAGAGTTTCTGGTCTATCTGGTTCTGGACTATCTGGTAGGTTGATAGGGTCCCGGCCAAGATAAGGGGTCCCATCACCGCAAAGGTTATTGCCACCTCGTAGGAGATTATGATCCCCGCCTTCCTCATGGAACCTATGAGGGGATACTTGGAGTTGGAAGCCCAACCTGCCAAAGCTATGGCGTAAACCGCAAGAGAGCCGAGGCCGAAGACGAGGAGTATGCCCACGTTCACGTCCGTCAGGATGGGTTTTACCCTGTAGCCGAATACCTCAAACTCGGGACCGAAGGGTATGACCGCAAAGACTAAGGTAGCTGGGACGAGAGCCAAAACCAGTGCTAAGTTATAGAGGAACCTGTTTCCGTATCTCGGAAATAGGTCCTCCTTGGTTATGAGCTTAAGACCGTCCGCTATGGGCTGGAGTAGTCCGTGCCAGCCGACTACCATGGGACCCGGCCTCCTCTGGATGTGGGCCGCGACCTTCCGCTCAACCCACGTCAGATACGCACCAAGCCCTAAGGCTACGGCGAGTATGACGATTATCTTGATGAGGACAACTATAAGGTCCACCCAGACGCTCTCCATACTCTACCTCCTATCTGTCCGTCTCCCCTACGACAGGGTCTATGCTTGCAAGGACGGTTACCGCGTCCGCTATCACTCTGTTTTTCATCAGATAAGGGTATATGCAGAGGTTGTAGTAAGAAGGGGGCCTTATCTTGACCCTGTAGGGTTTGGTTCCACCTGTTGACAGTATGTAAAAGCCGAGCTCACCTCTCGGGTTCTCTCCCGAAGAGTATATCTCACCCATAGGGACCTTCAGACCTATGCCATCAAGAGTCAGCTTTATCTTCATCTCCTTAGGCACCTCAGCAAAGAAGGGGGCATCTTTTGGCATCCTCTCAAGCTTCCTTACGCACTGCTCTATTATCCTCACGCTCTGCCTCATCTCCTCTATCCTTACCAGATACCTGTCGTAGCAGTCCCCTGTTTCGCCCACGGGCACGTCAAACTCCACCTC
>JAJRQX010000038.1 GCA_024280065.1 Aquificota bacterium | reverse complement strand
TGGGTGTTCTTGAGAGGATGGGAGACTCAAAGATAGATGTGGTGGGGGTTCTCCTATTTGAAGGGGATACGAAGCCTATCTCCAAACTGGGAAGGGGCGTCTCAGCCAGGGTGAGGAGGGCTATAGAGAGCATAGGCTTTAAGGGAAAGGAGGGTCAGGTGGAGAGGATACCTCTTCCGGACCAGAAGTTCAGGGTCGTCTACCTGATCGGTCTCGGCAGGAGGGATAAGGCGGACGCAGACACATTTAGGAGAGGAGCGGGTATATTCGTCAAGAGGCTCAGGAAGGATGGATTTGAGAAGGCCATCCTCGTGTCTCCGAGGGCTGAAAACCCCCTGATCTCACAGGCACTCACCGAAGGGGTCATCCTTGGAAGCTACTCCTTTGACAAGTACAAAACCGACTCAAATGAGGAGAGGAAGGAGGTCAAGGAGGTCCAGATCCTCTCCGCGGACAGGGATGCTGTCAAAAAGGGAACAGTTCTGGCTTCGGCTCAGAACTACGTGAGAGACCTTGTGAACGAGCCCGGGAACGTCATAAACCCGATAACCTTAGCCGAAGAAGCTAAGAAGCTTGCCGAAGAGTTCGGCCTTGAGTGCAGGGTCTACGATGAGAATGAGATACAGAAGATGGGCATGCTCGCCCTATGGAGCGTGGGTAAAGGTTCCGCCACACCCCCCCGCTTCATACACCTCACGTACAAACCCGAAGGAAAGGCCAGGGACAGGATAGCGATAGTGGGTAAGGGTCTCACCTTTGACAGCGGAGGCCTCAACATAAAGCCGGACAACTACATGAGGACAATGAAGATGGACAAGTCAGGTGCCTGTGCGGTCCTCGGCATAATGCGTGTTGTAGCTAAGGTCAAACCCGGGATAGAGGTCCACGGGATAATAGGTGCTGCCGAAAACATGCCGTCAGGTTCCGCCTACAGACCCGACGACATAATAAGGGCCAAGAACGGGAAGTATATAGAGATAGACAACACGGACGCTGAGGGTAGGGTAACCCTGGCTGATGCCCTCTCATATGCGAGCGAGTTGAAGCCCTCAAGGATAATAGACATGGCCACCCTCACGGGAGCCTGTATGGTCGCCCTCGGCGAATACACCGCAGGTCTTTTCACCAACGACCCACAGTTCGGAGAGGAGATAAAGAAAATAGCCAAGAGAACGGGGGAACGGGTATGGGAGCTACCCATGGATGACCAGCAGCTCAGGAAGAAGATAAAGAAGGGACCCGCGGACGTGGTGAATTCGGGAGGAAGATACGGGGGTGCAATAACCGCCGCCATGTTCCTTGAGGAGTTCGTGGGTGAGGGTATAAAGTGGGTCCACCTGGACATAGCGGGCCCAGCCTGGGCCAGGGAGGACTACGGCTACCACACCCAGGGAGGTACGGGCTTCGGAGTCAGGACCTGCGTGGAGTACATACTCAGCCTGGACGGTGGAGGATGAGGGTAGTAATAGTCGGAAACGGTCCAGCGGCTGCCTGTGCGATAGAGGCCTTCAGGAGTGTGGACAAAGAGAGCGACCTCATAGTCCTGTCCGACGAAGAGTACCCGACCTACGCTCCAAACTGTATGGAGAACGTCATAAGGGGTGATATCTCGGACAAGGCCCTCTTTTATAAGGGAGGATGGGAGTTTTACGAGAGGTTCAGGGTGGACCTGAGGTTGAAGAAGGAGGTGGTCAGAATAGACAACAGGAGGAAGGTGGTCATAACCAAGGACGGTGAGGAGATATCCTACGACAGGTGTCTCTTAGCAGCGGGAGCGAGCGCCTTCGTCCCACCCATTCCCGGCGTTGAGCTTGAGAGAATAACAACCGCAAAGACCCTTGACGATGCGAGGAGGATAAGGGAGTGGCTAACCTCAGGTAAGGTAAAAAAGGCCCTCATAGTGGGGGCGGGCCCCATAGGTGTGGAGGACGCTGAGACTCTCTGGCACTTAGGGGTTGATGTCTCCGTGGTTGAGATCTTTGACAGGGTCCTCCCGAGGATGCTTGATCCCCAGATGGGTAGGGTATACGGTGAAGCCCTCCAAAAAGAGACCGGTATAAGGGTCTTCCTTGAGCATCAGGTGGTGGCTTTCCACGGGAAGAAAAGGGTGGAGGCGGTGGAGATAAGACCGAGAGGTTCGGACAGGAGCCTTTTCTTGGATGTGGACATGGTCATAATCTCCACAGGGGTGAGGCCGAGGACCTACCTTGTTGAGGGGACGGACATAGAGATCCACATGGACAGGAAGCTTGGAAGACCCATAGGAGGTATCCTCGTGGACGAGTATCAGAGGACCTCAGACCCTAACGTCTTCGCGGCGGGAGACATAGCCTCAGGTATAGACGCTTGGGGTAACCACAGGTGGATAGCTCTCTTCCCACCGGCCCAGCAGTCGGGTTATGTGGCTGGCTTCAACCTCGCGGGTAAGAAGGTGAGAAATACGGGGCTCGTTGACTACAACGCGGTGAAGACGAGAACGGTGACCGCGGGATCGGGAGGCATCTTTGAGGACGCTGAAGAGGAGGTACTCGTAGAGAGAGGACCGTATCTAGTAAAAGTCTTTTTAAAGGAGGGTAAGGTGAGGGGCTACCAGTTCGTGGGTGTCCCGAAGAGGCCCCGTCTTAACCCAGGGAACGGACTGCTGAGACTCATAAACGGAAGGATAAAGACCTGGGAGGAGAAGGTCCTCTTTGACAGAGGCCTTGGGCTTGAGGCGTCTGGGGTCCTTTACCACTTCTTCCTGAGGCTGGGGAGGTCCATGGATAGACTAACGAAGAGGGCGGTTGAGGACCTCACCTTAAGGGCCTTGGCTAACCCTGCCCTTGACCTTCCACTGTATCTTTGAAGATGACCGTCCTGTCCTTACCTTTCCTCTTTGCATCGTAAAGGGCGATGTCCGCATTCTTTATGAGATCGTCTATGGATGTCTCTCCGCGGAGGGTGGCTACGCCTATGCTGACCGTTGAGCTTATCCTCTCACCGTCTACGTCCAGAACCACCTTCTTGAACTCCTCCCTTATCCTGTTCGCAACCAGCTCGGCACCCTTCTCGTCCGTCTTCGGTAACAGGACTACGAACTCCTCGCCACCGTATCTGGCGGCAACGTCCGAAGACCTCGTGCTCCTCCTTATCACGTCCGCCAGAGCCTTTAGAAGTCTGTCCCCAACATCGTGTCCGTAGGTGTCGTTCACCTTCTTGAAGTTGTCTATGTCTATCATGAGAACCGATATAGGTTCGTTGTATCTTCTGGCGTACTCAAGCATAGCCTGAGCCTTTTCAATGAAGGACCTCCTGTTGTCCAGGTCAGTTAGCGGGTCCTTGTAGGCGAGCTCCTCAAACCTGTTCTTTTCGTCCTGAAGCCTGTTTATGAAGGTCTCAAGTTCCTGAGCCATCGTCAGGACGGCCCTCTTCAGATAGTAGAGCTCGTCCCTCGCCTTCGCCCTTCTGAGCATGTTCGCCAGCCTGTCCGTTTCGGAAAAGTCCAGCTCCTTGAACTTCATCGTCATATCTCTCAGCATGAGGATGTCCCTCACTATCCTGTTGAACAGGAGTAGCAGGACCGATGACAGGACCACCACCACGAGGATACTGTACAGGACCATAAAGGCCGGAGTTATCAGAATCTCTCTCAGCTTTTCGGAGAAGTCTTTTACGAAGACCACCCTGCCTACGGGTATTGATCCCTCAATGATAAGGGGATACTCAACCACGAGCGTTCTGTAGCGGTTTATAAGGCTGTAGCCCGTTATCCTGCCGATCTCCGGAAGGATCCTCGGATCGTAAAACCCTTCAACTATGTGATCCCTCTCTATGACCTTGTCCTTCACGAACCTGTCCATGAAACCTTCCTTACCTTCCGAAAGCCTCATGATCACGTCCTTGTCGTAAACCACCATCCAGCTGAGGTGGTTCACCTGGGCGGTGAAGTCTATAGCCCTCCTTAAGGGGGAACCGTAGAAGACACAGTCCTCAACCTTTCCCACAAGCACTCCCTCCTCCCTGAGGACCATATACCCCTTCCTCTCCCTCACCTTGCAGTCCTCAAGGACGAACCTGACTTCGGGTACACCCTCTCCGAGGAGCTTCTGTGAGTATGTAAAGGCCCTCACGATGTCCCGATAAGTCCTGTCCACCTCGCTCCTCAGGTCCCTCACAGCCATCACCACGAAGACCAGGACGGTCACAAGGGACAGGGTGAAGGAGAGGGAGAAGGCACTAAGTATCAGGCGTTTGCGGAGGGACATACCCATATAATATTCTGCATGATCGTCCTCTTCGGGGGCAGCTTTGACCCGGTCCATATAGGACACATAGTGGTTGCGAGGGATGTCAGGGAGAAGCTCGGTGCCGAGAAGGTTGTGTTCATACCCGCCTGCAGGACCCCTTTGAAAGAAACCCATTCTGCCAGCCCGGAGGACAGGCTGAACATGGTACGTCTCGCTGTTGAAGACAGGGATGGTTTTGAGGTTGAGGACTACGAGGTTAAGAAGGGCGGTGTGTCCTACACGGTGGAGACCCTTGAGTATCTCAAGGACCGCCTGCCGGGGAGACCAGCCTTCCTCTTAGGTGCCGACAGCATGCTCAGGTTTCACCTCTGGAAGGAACCGGAGAGGGTCCTTGATATGGCTGACCTTATAGTGGTTGACAGGGAGGGGCTCTTGGAGAAGGTAAGGGACTACATCAGGTCGCGGTTTCCCATGCTGAAGGAGGGAAAGAACCTGTTCTTTGTGAAAACAAGGAGGGTTGATGTCTCGGCTACCGAGATAAGGAGGAGGGTCAGGGAGGGTCTGAGTATCTACTGCCTCGTCCCGGAGCCCGTTGAAAGATACATACTGGAGAGAGGTCTATACAGGTAAGCCCTTCTCTATCCTCTCAAGGACCCTGATGGCCGTGCTTATCTCCTGAGAGGACAGACCGCTTGTCAACGCCCTCTCCTTTATCTCATCAAAGCCAAGAGTCCCTACTTTCCTGACCACGACCGCCAGTCTTGCCGCCTGGCTATCTGAGGGTTCTTTAGGTGGAGGAGCTACTATGAAGTCCTTCACCTTCAGGTACAGCTGGGCTAAGGCGAGGGCATCCTTCAGGTTGTATTCCCCTATCAGTCTGTAGTTTCCTTTGAAGAACTCCTCCGCCACCCTGCTCCCGTCTATCCTGTCCTTGGACGTGTATATACCGAACTTCCTGCAGATGAACTCAAGGGTGAGCCTCTTGGACCTGTCCTGGTTTGACAGGAACCTGAGGAGGTCAAGGTGGCTATCCTTACCGCCCTCAAGGAGGTTGTTAGTGGGCCTTATCTCGTGTAGCATTGACCTTATCTTTATTACATAGCCGTCAAAGTCATACCCGTTGAAGCTGACAAGCCTGCCCGCACCCTTAACGAACTCCCAGAAGGCTTTCAGGATCTTTCCTTCTATATCGTAAAGCTCGTTCTCCACCACCCTCATCCTGATGGGCTCCCACACAACTTCGTACTCCCTGCACCAGGAGGGAACGCCTCCGCCCTCCTCCTCGTCCGAGGCGTAGACCACCTGACACCGCCTTATATGATCACCCTCTATCTCCACCATGGCGATGGATATGACATACAGTGTGAAGGGGTTGAAGGATATGTCCCTTTCCACCTCCTCCTCCGTCCTCTCCC
Organism: Aquificota bacterium; assembly: GCA_024280065.1. Lineage (GTDB taxonomy): Bacteria > Aquificota > Aquificia > Aquificales > Aquificaceae > Hydrogenivirga. The sequence goes on along the minus strand of JAJRQX010000038.1, from coordinate 685 downwards.
TCTGTCCCCTGTTCTTCAGATAAAGGTAATCTTTCATGTTCACACCCATGTAGTCCGGTACGGTTTCAATATCAAAGGCTACAACCCTCATGACGGAACCCTCCCGCTTCTTAGTATAATAACCCTCATGCGAACGGGATTCGTTTACGACGACATCTACCTGAAGCACGACTATCCCGACCATCCTGAGAGGAAGGAGAGGCTCATCTCAATTATCAACCACCTTGACAAAGAGGGCTTGCTTAAAGAAACGGTTTCCATAGACCCGAGGAGGGCAACGCCCGATGAGGTGGCCCTCAACCACGACACAAATTATGTGCAGGAGATCCACGATTTCTGCAGTTCAGGAGGAGGTTTCCTTGACCCAGACACGTACGCTAACGAGAACAGCTACGAGGTGGCACTGACCGCGGTGGGAGGTATCCTTGAGGGTATTGACAGGATAAAGAGGGGTGAGGTTGAAGCGGTGTTCTGTGCGGTCAGGCCTCCCGGACACCACGCGGAGTACGCCAAGGCTATGGGTTTTTGCCTGTTCAACAACATCGCTGTAGGTGCGAGATATTCTCAGAAGGTAGGCTTTGAAAAGGTCTTCATAATAGACTTTGACGCTCACCATGGCAACGGAACCCAGAAGAGCTTCTACGAGGACGATACCGTCTTTTACTTCTCAACACACCAGTATCCC
>JAJRQX010000037.1 GCA_024280065.1 Aquificota bacterium | reverse complement strand
GAAGGACTCTGTTAGCTTTACCGACATGCACCACTTTGACAGGTGGGTCCTGTCTAAGTTTCAGAGAGTTTTGGGAGAGATACACACCCATTACAGAAACTATGCCTTCCACAGAGTGTATCATACAGTCAGGAACCTCTGCGTTTCAACCCTCTCCGCCCTATACATGGAGGTAGTGAAGGATAGGCTATACGTTTACCATCCGGAAAGCTGGGAGAGGAGGTCATCCCAGACAGCCCTCTACAGTATACTCATCGGTCTCACAACTGCCATAGCTCCATTCCTCAGCTTCACAGCTGAGGAGGTTTGGGAGCATGTAAGGAAAATAAACCCAGACCTTCCTGAGAGCGTCTTCATGGCCGAGATCCCTGAACCAGACCCAAATCTTACGGATGAGGACCTTGAGAGGGACTACGATATTTTGATAGCACTGAGGGATGATATCCTCAGGGTCCTTGAGAGGGCGAGGAGAGAGGGCATGATAGGACACCCCTATGAGGCCAAGGTCTACCTGAAGCTTGAGGGGGATGTGAAGGCAACGGCGGAAAAGTATTGGGACTATCTCGTTTACTTCTTTACAGTCAGTCAGCTTGAGGTGGGTGAAGGTGGGGATATAAGGGAGGAGGGAGAGGAACTTAAAGGTGTTAAAATAGGGGTCTCGGTGGCTGAAGGCAGGAAGTGTCCGAGGTGCTGGATGTACTATCCAGAGGAGGAGTTTAAGGGGTATGTGTGTGGTAGGTGTGCGGGCATACTTGAGAGGATGGGTTATAGTGCCACATGAATCATATCTCGGTTCTATCACGGGCATACATTAAATAGATCGCCTGGAGGAAGGTGATGAGAAGGGAAACAGTTCCTCTCGTTGAGCTGCTTAAGGAGGCTACGGGGTCAATACTCATACTGACCCACGAGAACCCGGACGGGGATGCTCTCGGGAGTGCTATGGCCCTGTATCTCTTTCTTAAAAAGAAGGGAAAAGACGTTACGGTAGGTTGCAAGGACAAGGTCCCCCACTTCCTTGACTTCATACCCCATGTGGAGGAGGTAGTATCCCTGCCGAACGGAAGGTTTTACGACATAGGGATAATCGTTGACTCCGCTGGTTTCTACAGGGCCGGGACGGAAGTTAAAGTAGCCAAGAGGATAAGGATAGACCACCATGTGGGAGGAGAGTTCTACGGGAGATACGACTACATAGACCCGAAGGCTCCCGCAACCGCCTCGCTCGTATATGAGCTCATAAGATCTTGGGACGAGTCAGCCATAGACAGGGATATAGCCACCTGTATATACGTGGGTCTTGCGACGGACACGGGCTTCTTCAGGTACTCCAATACCAACGAATACACCTTTGACTTGGCGAAGAAACTCGTCCACTACGGGGCCAATCCCCACTACGTTTACATGATGTTCTCCGAAAGAGAGTCGGTTAACAAGATGAAGCTCATAGCTAAAGTCCTGGAGACGCTCACCCTATACGAGGACGGGCTCGTTGCAGGTATAACCATCTTTGATAGGTTCTTTAAGGAGACCGGGACCACCTACGATGACAGTGAGGGCCTTGTGAACTACCCGAGGTCCATAGAGGGGGTTGAGGTGGCCTTCGCCATAATAGAGAAGCCTGAAGAAGGGGTCTGGAAGATCTCAATAAGGAGCAAGGCTAAGGTGGATGTCTCCAAGATAGCGGAGAGGTTGGGCGGCGGTGGTCACAAATACGCCTCCGGTTGCAAGATAAAGGCGGGAAGCTACGAGGAGGCCCTTGAAAAACTCCTTACAGAGATAAGGAAACAGCTTCAGCTTCAGAAGATACACCGCTGATGGCCCTCTTCGGTGCTCACGTCTCCTCAGCCGGATCAATCCTGAAAACCTTTGATAGGGCTAAGGAGCTGTCCCTTGATACCTTCCAGTTCTTCCTTGGAAGTCCGAGGTCGTGGAGGAGGGGTTTGGTTAGTAAGAAGTTAGTAAGCGAATTCAGGAAGATGTTGGAGGAGTTCGGAGGTCCGGTCATTGTACACGCCTCCTACCTGATAAACCTCGGGACTAAGGACGAGAGTCTGAGGAAAAGGTCTGTTGACCTTGTTGTTCAGGACCTTACCTTCTGCGAGGAAGCAGGAGTACACTACTACACCCTGCACCCCGGGAGGTGTTCCGAAGCAGACCCTGAGGAAGGCCTTGACAGGATAGTCAGGTCCCTTTCGGAAGCCCTTTCAAGGGTTGAACCCGAGCACACCATGATCCTGCTGGAGAACACGGCTGGTATGAGGGGAGACCTGGGTAAGACCTTGGAGGAGCTGGGATACATACTCAGCAGACTTGGGGACCAGAGGGTGGGAGTGTGCATAGACACCTGCCATGCCTTCGCTTCCGGCTATCCCATAAACACCAGGGAGGGCTTTGAGGATTTCAAAAGGAGGTTGGAATACCACGTCGGCCTTGAGAGGGTCAGACTGGTCCACGCCAACGACTCAAGGACCCCCTTGGGTTCAAGGAAGGACAGACACGAGCATATAGGCATGGGTTACATAGGTGAAGAAGGCTTCAGAAACTTCCTGAAAGACCCGCACTTCTCAAGGCTACCTTACTGCATAGAGACACCAATGGAAGGAAATATGGACGCGATGAACTTAAAAAAACTGAAGGAGATATACCTGTCATGAAGGTCTATCCCAAGTGCATACACTGCCTTTTCTTCCTCCTCGTTTCCAGGTTTAACCCCATAGCTCTGGAAACGGGAAGTTTTAAAGGTGAGCTGATCTTCAGATACCACGATATAATATCCCTATGAACAGGTGGGCTAAGGTTCTCAAAGGCATATGCGAGGAGGCTCTAGAAGCGGGCAAGGAGATATACATACTTGAGGGAGACTCAGAAATGAACTGGTTCGGTATATCCCTAAAGGACCTCTGTTCCGACAGCACCTACTCTATGGGAGACTATGAACTCTACAAGCTTGTGAAGAGCAAGATGAGCGAGGAGGTAAATGGAGAAGGCTTCATAGCTTTAGTTAACCCGGCCAATATGTATGCTGACATATACGAATCTTCAAGACCTCTATTCCCGAGCTCCCACAACAAGACGAGGCCTTACGACACAACGAGGGACCACTTCAGGATCGGTTTCTTCAAAACTAAGGAAGAGGCGGTAGACTTCTTCCTGAACGTGTCAAAGAGATTGAGGGAGGAGGGTATTGTATTCCACGTCTTTTACAGGTGACCTGTCTATGATGTAAATCATCGTAAACCTTCTCAGGCCGGGGTCTTACTTTTATTGAGGATAATCCAAAAAGGAGGGAGAGCCATGGAAGCAGCTGTTTCCATAATCCTCAGGTGGGTTCACGTGGTAGCAGGGATCACCTGGATAGGGCTACTTTACTTCTTCAACGCCGTGAACTTCAGGTTTACGAAGGTAACAAAGCCAGAGGAGAGACCCGCTCACTTCACCAAGTTCATGCCGATAGCCTTGGCTTGGTTCAGATACGCAGCTCTGGTAACCTTCCTTGTAGGACTGGCACTCGCTTACTTAGAATATTGGAAAACAGGGGATGTGGTAACCTCTCCCAATGCCAAAACCATACTCGTAGGTATGATCCTCGGAACGATAATGTTCTTCAACGTCTGGGTCTTCATTTGGCCAAATCAGAAAAAGATAATAGAAGCGTCCCAGAAAGGTGAGCAGCCGGACCCAAACTGGGCCAAGACCGCCCTCACCTTCTCAAGGGTAAACACGGTCCTTTCCTTCCCGATGCTCCTTGACATGGTCGCAGCCAAGCACTTCCCTATGGACTGGGGCCAGCTGATAGTATGGGATGTGGTGGTTGCCGTGATAGCGGGTATCATCCTGTATATAGTTCAGAGATAACGGCTCACCCCCTTTTCCTTTTTCTCCTCCTCTCCTTGTAAACCTCCTTCCTGCACTCTTTAATTATCTTTCTGTATTTGTAGTAAACAGAGGGTGTGCTTATGGGAAGACCGTAATACCTCTCAAGCAGGAGCATTATGTCCTCGGTAGTCATATACTTATGGTTTCTTATCAGGCTCTTGATGTACTTAACTATCCTCGTTTCCTTCATAGCTAAGGGGCGGAGGGCCCGCCCTCAGCCTATATAATCCTTCATGGCCTCACAGGCCTTCATAGCTTTTTCAAACCTTGCGTTGATGACCTCCCAGTTCAGGTTCTTCAG
>JAJRQX010000036.1 GCA_024280065.1 Aquificota bacterium | reverse complement strand
TTCATCAGGAGGACCTCAGGGGGAGGCCTCAGCAGATCGGCCACCCTCTCCACGACCTCCGATGGAACGTGCTCAAACTCGGAGGTTATAACATCGCAGAGATTTCTGAACTCATCAACCTTCTCAGGCGGGGACCACCTGTCCGCTATACGGGAGGCGGGGGCGTTCGGGTTCGGGTCAAGGACGAGGAACTCAAAACCGAGCTTTCTCCCTTCCAATATGGTCATCCAGCCGAGCTGTCCTCCCCCTAAGATGCCGATCCTCATTCCTCTATCCTCATACCGAGGACCTTCTCCTTGAGCTTCTCCCTGTATTCCTCAAGCTTCTTTGCTATTTCAGGATACTTGATGGACAGGATCCTGACAGCTAAGAGCCCCGCGTTTGTGGAGTTACCTATGGCCACCGTGGCTACCGGGACACCAGCAGGCATCTGGACTATTGAGTATAGGGAATCAACACCTGAGAGGTGTTTGGACGGGACGGGAACGCCTATAACGGGGAGAGTGGTGAGGGATGCAACCATGCCGGGTAGATGGGCGGAGCCTCCCGCTCCGGCTATTATCACCTCAAGGCCTCTGTCCCTCGCGGTCTTTGCGTACTCAAACATCATCTCAGGAGTTCTGTGGGCGGAGACCACCCTGGCTTCGTAAGGGACACCGAACTCCTTTAGGATCTCCGCGGCCCCCCTCATGTGGTCCCAGTCCGATATGCTCCCCATTATTATCCCAACAAGGGGTCCTTGCATAAGGCTTATTATATCTTTCAGGTTGAGGTTTGAGGAGTTCAGAAAGTATCTTGAAGGGCTTGAGGAGATAGGGAAAGGCTGGAGAGGAAGGGTTTACAAGGCCTTCTGGAAAGGTAAAGAGGTGGCGGTAAAGGTGGCAGGAAGACCAGAAACTGTTGAGGCTGTAAGGAAGGAGGCCGAGATACTAAGGGTTCTGAAGGGCAGGAAGGGATACCCCCAGATACTCTTTACCGGTGATGACTTCTTCCTCTACGAGTTCATAAGGGGAAAGACGCTGAAAGAAGCTGGGTTGAGCAGGGAGAAAAAGAAGGAGGTTTACAGGACACTCCTTGAGAGAGCCTACGAGCTTGACACCTTAGGCATAAAGAGGGATGAGTTTGATTACGTTGAAAAGAACGTCATACTGGGCGAGGACGGAGAGGTTTACGTGATAGACTTTGACAGGGGCGTTTTCTCCAAGAGGCCCTCAAACCTGACCCAGTTCCTTCAGCTCCTTGTGAGAGAAGGCTTCCTTACCAGGGGCGAGGCTATAGACCTGGGCAGAAGATACAGAGAGGACATGGAGGGTGTGTTTAGAGATGTCCTCAGGAGGTTAAAATAACCCTGTGGAGATAGTAAGGAACGCGGACCTCTCAAGACTCACCACCCTGAAGGTGGGAGGAAGGGCCGATATCCTCGCCTTTCCCGAAAAGGAGGAGGATGTGAGGGACCTGATCCTCATGTCAAGGGAGAGGGACGTTCCCATCTTCATACTCGGGGGAGGGTCAAACACAGTCTTCGGAGACGTGAGAGGTGTGGTTCTCTCGCTTAAGAACCTGAGGGAAATGGAGATCAAACCTTTCCGAGAAGGTCTCCTGGTGAGAGTGGGTGCGGGAAGCCCCCTCAGCGACCTTATATCCCTTAGCGTTAAGGAGAACCTTGAAGGGATATACAGGCTGATAGGTTTCCCTGCGACGGTCGGTGGTGCGGTTTCTATGAACGCTGGTGCCTTCGGTGTTGAGATGAAGGACTTTCTCATTAGCGTAACCTTCATGGACTGGGAAGGAAAGGTCCACAGGGTGGAGGCCAAGGAGCTTGACTTCGGCTACAGGAGGTCCCCCTTTCCCGAAAAGGGCGTGGTTCTGTCCTGTGAGGTCTTCCTGAGGAAAAGTGAAAGGCCTATCCTTGGCAAGCTCAATAAAATAAAGGAGCTGAGGAAGAGGACCCAGCCGATAAACATGCCCACCTCAGGCTCTACCTTCAAGAACCCATACCCTAAGTATGCGGGAGAGCTTTTGGAGAAGGTAGGTATGAAGGGCTACAGGGTAGGGAGCATAGCCTTCTCGGACCTTCACGCCAACTTCCTTGTTAATCTGGGAGGGGGTAGGTTTGAGGAGGTCGTGAGAATTGTGAAGGAAGCCAAGAGGCGGGTATTTGAGGAGTTCGGGATACGCCTTGAAGAGGAGGTGAGGATCGTTGAGGATAGTGGTTCTGATGGGTGGAAGGTCCTCTGAGAGGGAGATATCCCTTAAGACCGGGAGGGCGGTTGCGGAGGCCCTCAAGGAGATGGGGCACGAAGTTATTGAAATGGACCTGACCGAGGAACTCCCCTGCAAACTCCTTGAGATAAAACCTGATAAAGTCTTCATAGCCCTACACGGTCCTTATGGGGAGGACGGCAGGGTCCAGGGTATGCTTGACATACTGGGTATACCCTACGTGGGCTCAGGCGTCCTGGGGAGTGCGGTAGCCATGGACAAAGACATAACGAAGAGGCTCCTCAGGTCCGAGGGTCTCCCTACCCCGGACTGGGTGTGCGTGAGAAGGGGAGAGGAAGTCAGGTGGAACAGGTTTCCCGCCGTGGTTAAGCCCGCGGACCAGGGTTCAAGCGTAGGCCTTAAGGTCGTTAAAAACAGGGAGGAACTTACCGAAGCTGTTAAAGAAGTCTTCCGATTTACCGAAAAAGTCCTTGTGGAGGTGTTCATAAGGGGAAGGGACATGACGGTGGGGGTGCTGAAGGACAGACCGCTTCCCGTTATAGAGATAAGACCTAAGAAAGGCATATACGATTACGAGAGCAAATACACGAAGGGTCTGACCGAGTACGTTTTCCTTGAGGATGAGGAACTCTCAAGAAAGCTTCAGGATCTTGCCATGAGGGTCCACAGACTCCTTGAACTTAAGGACCTCTCAAGGGTAGACTTCAGGGTCGGCGAAGAGGGAGAACCCTACATCCTTGAGGTGAACACTATACCAGGTATGACGGAGCTGAGCCTCTTTCCGATGGCCTGCAGGAGGGCGGGCTTGGACTTTAAAGAGCTGCTGTCTATAATTGTTAGCTGACGCCTTGGAGGGAGATGTGGAGAGGATAAAAGATAAAAGGGGAAGAAGACTCTTCTCAGCAGCTCTCTTCCTGATCTGGCTTACCTTCATGGCCTTGGCCGGCTTCTTCATACCTTCGTTCCTCTCGGAACTTCCCCTCTTCCAGGTTAAGGAGATAATAGTGGAGGGTAACAGGTCCATAGACCTGGACACGGTGAGATCCGCTGTATACTCCGCGGACGGATCGGTCCTGAGGTTGAAAGAAGACCAAATACTCAGGGTACTGAACGAGAGAACGGGGGGCAGGGTGAAGAAAGTGTTCTTGGCGAGAGAGGTTACCCTGAAGGGTGTATCTGTGAAGATAAGGATAGAGGAGAGG
>JAJRQX010000035.1 GCA_024280065.1 Aquificota bacterium | reverse complement strand
GTAGTTGCGGAGCAGCCAGACGTCCACGTTCCCTTAATAACCGTCATAGACGGTTTCTTCATATCCCACACGAGGGAAGCGGTCATGCTACCTCCCGACGACATAGCCCTTCCTCCCTACAACCCCTACAAGGCACCCATGCCTCCCATAGATATGGAGATGTCCCCGGGTAGATTCCTGAGGGACCCCTACGTGATGAAGTCTAACTACATATCTTACGCCACACACACAAGCTGGCAGTTTGAGGTCAGGGCCGCCATAGAAAGGTCAAGACCTTACGCCAAGCACTACCTGAGGGGTCTCATAGAGGAGTTCGGTGACCCGGAGGGAGAGATAGTCTTCGTAGCCTCCGGAACAGCAGCAGCACAGGCTAAGGAAGCTACTCAGATCCTGATACACGAGGAGGGTATAAAGGCGAGGGTGGTCAGGCTCAAAACCCTTAGGCCTTTCCCCACACAGGAGCTGGTGCAGGCTGTCCAGGGTGCCAAGTACATATTCGTCCCCGAGTTCAACGTTGTGGGTTGGCTTGAGAGGGAGGTCAGGAGGGCCCTCTACGGAGAGGTGGACATACCCGTCATAGGGTCTCCGAGGGTTGCGGGAGGCATGACTATGCCTCCCGAGTTTATAGTGAAGGAGATTCTACAATACCTCGGAAAGGAGGTGAAGCATGTCGTTTAAGATCTTCAAGATAAACGAGGACCTTAAGGAGTTCATGCCCCAGGAAGTTATTGACCTTGAGGAGAAGGCCACCTGGGGTAACCCCAAGAGGGGTGTGATGGACTTGCCATACTCCAAGGAGCTACTTGAGGAACACTCCCTCTGTGCGGGTTGCCCTGAATCCGCAGCCTTCAGGTATATCCTCGCATCGTTGCCTAACCCTGAGGACACGATAATAGTGAACTCAACAGGTTGCACCTCCTTGGTCTTCCCCCACATAGCCCTGCACACGGTCCACTCCCTGTTCGGAAACCAGAACGCCATAGCGTCCGGCATAAAGAGGGTCCTTGAGTGGAGGTTCCCCGACAAGGTTAAGGACGTTATAGTCCTCGCAGGGGACGGGGCTACCGTTGACATAGGTCTTGACATGACCCTCCAGTCCTGGTTCAGACAGGAGAAGATAACAACCATATGCTTTGACAATGAGGTTTACGCGAACACGGGTGGTCAGGAGAGCGGTCTTACGGTGAAGGGACACGTCTTCAAGATGGCTCCGAAGGGCAAGCAGTGGGACAAGGTACCGATATGGCAGATAGCTATAGACTCGGGTTGCCACTACGTTGCAAGGCTCACCGTCTCGTCTCCTAAGAAGGTTGAGAAGGTCATAAAGCAGGCCATATACGTAGCCAGGGAGGTGGGACCCACCTATGTTCATCTCTACACACCCTGCATACTTGAGATAGGCCTGAACTCGGACGACGGCCTTGAGGAAATGAGAAGAACGGACAAGGAAAGGTTCAAATTCTTTGAATACATGACCGACGAAGCCAAAGAGGTCATCCAGAAGAAGAAGGAGGAGGGTCTGCTATGAAGAGGAGGAGGATAAACGTCCGTATGCCCGCTATAGGAGGACAGGGTGCGGTTACAGCCGCCCACATAATAGCAACCGCGGCTGACCACGCCGGGTACTATGCTGTTTCAAACCCCTTCTTCGGGGCGGAGAAAAGGATGGCTCCCGCGGAGAGCTATGTGAGGATAGGGATAGAGCCGATATATGACAGGGGTGAGGTGGTCTACCCGGACGTTATCATGGTCTTCCACTCCCAGGTCATAACCATGGGCAAGTCCTACACTATGCCATTTTATTCGGGTATAAAGAGGAACGGCCTGATAATCATAAATGCGGAGGAAGACCTCCTCACGGAGAGGGATAAGGAGTTTCTTGAGTCCCTGAACGTTAAGGTCTTCAACTTCTCAGCGACTAAGTTCGCCATAGACATAGCCGGAACGGAACTCGCTACCAACATGGCCATGATCGGAGCCTTCTTCGGTATTACCCAGATAGCGGGTATGGAATCCATAGAGGAAGGTATAAAGGCGAGGTTTTTAAAGAAGTTCGTAGCTTCCGGTGGTACCATGTCTCTTGACTCCGCCATTGAGAGGAAGTTCAAGAAGAAGCTTGAGCTGATAGAGAAGAACATAAACACGGCAAAAGCCGCCTATGAACTCGCAAACGAGTGGGCGAAGGAACAGGGTATAGAGCCTTGGCTACCCAAACCCCAGGAGGTCGCTGCGGTCTGATCACCACTGGGGTGTTATCTTTGATTTCTTGTTGAGGTACTTGTCCACAGCCAGAGCTGCCTTGCAGCCCATCGCCGCGGCGACCACCGCCTGCTTGACCTCGTTACAGAGCACATCCCCCGCAGCAAAGACGCCTGGGACAGAGGTCATCATCTCTTCGTTAACCACTATACAGTCCCCTTCGGTCATCTCAACCTGACCCATGAGGAAGTCCACGGAGGGCTTGGTCCCTCCCAGGAATATGAAGACACCGTTTACCTCCAAGGTCTTTTCCTTCTTCTCGTTGAGGTCCCTGAGCTTAAGTGCCTTTACAGTCTTATCTCCAACTATTTCCAGAACCCTGTGTCTCAGAAGGACTTCAACGTTCTTCAGCTTGGTGAACCCCTCAATGACTTCTGGTGGAGCCTTTATCCTGCTGGTCGGGACAACGAAGTAAACCTTGCTCGCAAACCTGGATATGAACTCAGCTTCCTCTATACCGTAGTCATCGTCTCCTATTACCGCTACGGGCTGGTCTTTGAAGAAGGCGGCATCGCACACACCACAGTAGGAAACTCCCCTCCCCAGAAGCTCCTCCTCCCCCTTGAACTTGTTAGCCCTTTCCATGGCACCCGAGGCCACTATGACAGTTCTTCCTCTGAACTCCCTTCCGTCTATGGTAAAGACCTTCTTGATCTCACCGCTGAGGTCCGTGGCTATAACCTTACCCCTGACGAACTTGGCACCGAAGCTCTTGGCCTGCTCTCTCATTATCTTCAGGAGCTCATATCCCGATATAGGGCCTGGAACCCCGGGATAGTTCTCTATCTGCTGCGTAACCCCGAGGGCTCCGTCCGCCTCAGCCCTGTAAAGAACGAGGGTGCTCAGACCCGCCCTCGCAGTGTATATGGCTGCCGATGTCCCCGCAGGACCGGCTCCTATGATGATGACATCATAGATCTCCTCAGGTTGGTAAGTTAGTCCAAACTTAACGTCCATGGGTTTTCCTCCCGATAAGTTACTATTTTAAACGTTTTAAATACCGAGATGCTGGATGTGTATCAGGGTGTCTTTCCTGAATGTTTCCCTCTCGCTGGGGAAATCAGATCTGTAGTGAACACCCCTGCTTTCCTTCCTCAGTATAGCTCCCCTGACGGTGGCGAGTGCAACCAAGAGTATGTCAAGGGTCTGCCTGCTTTCGGGGGATGGTTCGGATACGATCACCTCCTCAACCCAGCTCCTTATGCTTTCCTCAGCCTTCAGCAGGTACTCTTCCCTTCTCTCAAGCCCCACATTTTCCCACATCAGCTTCCTTAAATCACCAAAGCTTACCTTGTGTGCTTTACCTCCTTTCGCCCTGTTCCTGAAGTCCGCCCCACTCACCTTCAGATACTTCATATCATGGTACACCCTGTAGGCGGTCCTGTATCCGAAGACGACCCCTTCCAAGAGGGAGTTTGAGGCTAATCTGTTCGCCCCGTGGACCCCCGTGCAAGCACACTCCCCAACCGCGTAGAGGCCCGGAAGTATGGTTCTGCCGAAGGTATCAACGTCAAGCCCCCCTATGTAGTAGTGGGCCGCCGGGACGACCGGGATCGGATCCCTGTATGGGTCAAGTCCATTATCCTTGAGGAAACTGAATATTGTGGGAAACCTCTCCTCAAGCCTTACACCCCTTCTGGCCACGGGCCTCATGTCAAGGAAGACCTGATCGCCCTCCTTGAGTTTCATGTATATGGCCCTCGCGACCACGTCCCTCGGCATGAGCTCGTCCACAAACCTTTCTCCCTTTGAGTCAACGAGGATCGCACCCTCACCCCTGACCGCCTCAGATATCAGAAGGTTCGTCCCCATGAACACGGTGGGGTGGAACTGGACAAATTCCGGGTTCTTTATAGGGATACCCGCTCTAAAAGCTATCCCTATGCCATCTCCCCTCACTCTGGATGGGTTTGATGTGTGCAGGAACATAGAAGCCGCACCGCCCGTTGCGAGGACCAGAACTCCCGTCCTAAGGAACCTTATAGACCCACCCTGCGTGTAGATCAGACCCTCTACCCTCTCCTCCCCAACTATCTCCTGGAGCTCTCCCTGAACTATGGGTACGCTCAGGTCTTCCACCCTCTTCAGGAGCTTCGTGTATATCTCCCTGCCGGTGAAGTCCTTTACCTTAAGGACACGTGGGAAGGAATGACCTCCCTCCGAAGTTGTATCGTACTCGCCGTTTCTTCTGTCAAACCGGACGCCCCACCTTTCAAGGTCCGCTATCCGGAGGATACCCTCCTCAACGAGCGTCATAACCGCCTTCGTGTCGTTCAGATATCTACCTGCTCTCAGGGTGTCCATCATGTGGAGGTAGGGACTGTCCTGGGGGTGAACGGCTGCGGCTATCCCTCCCTGGGAGTAGTAGGTATTGCCTATTCCCCTGGTGAGTATCAGAGGTCTGAGACCGAGCTCCCTTAAAACTATGGCGGTGGTGAGTCCTCCTATACCGCTACCGCAGATGACTATGTCCGCCCTGTCTTCTGGGAGACGCGCTGTGTCAAATTCCAGAAAGTATCTCATCCTGAGCTATCCTGAGGATAAGGTCTGTGAGCCTATCGGGATCGTGCCTCACGTAGCTCTCCTGTTCGCCTATCAGGTCCTCAGCGTAAACGTTCGGACCCTCTCTGGCTATCCTGCCTACATCAGGGACTACAGGTTCCTGCCCCTGTTCAAGATACTTCTTCAGGAGACCGCTCGGGGGCATCTTCGTGTTCACTATAACAGCGTCCACCCTTTCAAGACCTGAGAACTTGAGGAAGGTCATGTAATGGTCGTAGGCTGTGAAACCGTCCGTCTCGCCGGGCTGTGTCATGGCGTTCACTATAAAGACCTTGAGGGCCGGACTTCTGCTGACCGCGGACCTTATACCCTCTATTAGCATGTTGGGTATTATGCTTGTAAAGAGACTGCCGGGTCCGAAGAGAATCAGGTCAGCCGTCTCTATCGCACCTATGGCGTCTATGGGTGCCTGGGCGTTCTCAGGGTCTATCCATATGTCCTCTATCCTGACGTCTTTACCCTTTCCGTATTCGGTTATCGCCTCCTCTCCCTCTACAACGGAACCGTCCGAGAACTTGGCTACCAAATGGACGTCGCTCACCGTTGATGGTATTATCTCTCCTTTAGTCCTTAGTATCTTGCTGGTGATCTTCACAGCCTCAAGGAAGCTACCCGTTATCTCGGTCATAGCTGTCAGGAAAAGGTTGCCGAAGGCATGACCTTCAAGGCCCTCCCCTTTGAACCTGAACTGGAAGAGGTTCTGCATTATCTCCTCGCTGTCCGAAAGGGCGACTATGCAGTTCCTTATGTCTCCGGGTGCGGGTATGTTATAGATCTTCCTTATCCTGCCCGTACTACCTCCGCTGTCCGCTACGGTGACGATCGCTGTCAGCTTCTTTATGCTCTCTCCAACCTCCCTCTTGAGGCCCCTCAGGAGTGTAGAGAGTCCCGTTCCCCCGCCCACAGCAACTACCTTCATGCAGCCACCTCCCTGTCTATGATTAAGGTTCCGCAACCTCCGATCCTATCCTTCCTGAAACGGGTTGAGAAGGTCACCCTTACACCCATGGACCTTAACTTCCTGAATATGGTCTCGTACCTCTCCAGGCTCACAGGTCTCAAGTTCGATACTCTGTTGTAGTAGAGGAGGGTCACGCTGACACCGAGTTCACTCGCCAGGGTTCCTATCCTGAGGACCTCTTCATCCGAGTCGTTGATGCCCTGTATAGGCATGTAGGCGATACTGACTTTCTTCCTCTTCCTTTTGGACATTAGAGGGAGCGTCTCTTTGAGGACCTTTACAACATCCCTAAGGTCCCCCGCATGGGGCATTAGAAACCTCCTCACCCCCCGGTCTGTTGAGTGGACAGAGATGGTGACGCCAGCGTGGGGAAGCAGGAGGAGTTCTTTAAGTCTATGGGGCGGGTGTCCGACGGTGTAGAAGGAGACCTTGAGACCTTCTCCTTTGAATCTCCAGAAGGCCTCCATTACGTTCTTCCAGTTAAGGAGTGGGTCACCGATCCCTGCTACCGCTATTCTCCTTATCGGAAACAGTTCGGAAGCCTTCTTGAACTGACAGAAGATCTCGTCGGGGGTGAGGTTTCTGATCAGGCCATTCTTCCCGGAGGCACAGAATATGCACCTTACGGAACATCCTACCTGGGTTGATACGCAGAGGGTATCTCCCCTGTAGAAGACGGACTCCACCCTGCTTCCGTCGTCAAGCTCAAATACAAGGAGCCTGTTCAGGTCGCCCTCAATTACTGATAGCAGCCTCATACTCCTTCCCGCTTTTACAGACGCAACCCGAACATGCCCTGTAAAAACTAAGAGCCTTCCCGTAGCCCTTAGGGAGTACCTCATCCAAGGGTATCTCCCTCCTTCTGTCTTCAAACTCCACTGTCATCAGGTTCCTTATGGGATCAACCTCCAAGACCTTACCGACTTTTCCGTCAATACATATCTCCGTGTCCTTGGGCGGGAAGAGGGTCTTGATCAGGTAGTTTTCCCTCTCAAAGGCCATACAGCAGACGAGCCTCCCGCACGGACCCGTAAACTTGGAAGGAGAGAGGGGCAGATTTTGATCCTCTATGTCCTTCAGGGATATGGAGTCAAAGCTCTCCATGAACCTCAAACAGCAGGGTATCTCACCGCACATACCCACCCAGCCCAGGATCTGGACCGCATCCCTCACACCCACCTGCCTCATCTCTATACGCTTTTTGAAGATCTTGGCAAGGTCCCTGACCAGCTTTCTGAAATCAACCCTCTCCTCCGCAGTGTAGTAGAAGAATATCTTGCGGGCGTTGAGGGGAACGTAGGCTTTAAGGAGATGCATGTCAAGGGCATGCTCCTTTATCTTCTCCTTACATATGTTGTAGGCCCTCTTGCTCTCCTTCTCATTCCTTTTCATACGCTGGATGTCCCTTCTTGTAGCCTTCCTTATGTATCTGAACCTGAGCCCTGAAGCTGTGTCTTCCTTTGACACTCCCAGGACCCTGACTATGTCCTCTCCCTTCTCTTCCGAGTCAACTACGACAAGGTCATCCCTTTTGAGATCCTCATCGCAGTTCTCAAGGACACCTATCTTGTTGGTGTCCAGGCTTCTAACCTTTATGTAATTCATAGCATCACACCTCCATCAACGTGTAGATAGAGTAAAGGGCAAGGTCAACCCTCAAGCCCTTCGGTATACCCTCTCTGATCTCAAGGATCCTCTGCATTATCACCTCGTGATCATCATAACCTATCCTCCCCTCCCTGAAAGCTTCATAAACCTTCTCCTCAAGGAGGGAAAAAAACAGGTCCTTACCCCGGGTGTCCATGGTGTCAAGCTTCTTTGCCACCTCGTAAACCCTTACCGGCTCAAGGGAGAGAAACTCTTCAACCATGCTGAGGACCTCAGGTCTCTCTTTAAGAGCCCTCGCTTTGGTGACGCTACCTCCAGAAAGTTCGTAGAGTTCAGCGTCTCCCAGGATTTCGGAGAAGGTCTTCCTGTCAAGGGGCAGGAACTCTACCTGGTGGGTTCTGGAGAGAACGGTGGGAGGGAGAGCTTCCTTGGTGTCGGTCACAAGTATGAAGTGGGTCTCCGCGGGGGGTTCTTCAAGGACTTTGAGAAGTGCGTTTGCAGCTTCCCTGGTCATCAGGTCCGCCCTATCAAAGATCACCACCTTGCGGTGAGACAGGGCGGGCTTTGAGTAGGAGAACTCCCTCACAGCCCTTACTTGGTCTATCTTAATGCTCGCACCGTGGGGAGGGACGAACACAAAGTCGGGATGGTCACCCATCAGGTACAGGAAAACCTTTCTGCTACCCTCCTCGGAGTAGACAGACAGACCATCCCACTCTTCCTTGAGTATGAGGTCCGTTATGTGGTTCATATGTCTGCACGAGGGACATTCACCACACCCCCAAGGTGAGGAATTGAGGCACAACACACCCTTTGCCATATCAAGGGCGGCGACCGTTTTGCCTATACCTGAGGGCCCGTAGAACAGGAGGGCGGAAGGTATCCTCTCCGCCTCCTGCATGCGTTCAAGTATGGCCTTCGCCCTTGCCTGGCCTTTGAGGTTCATAAATCTTAATTTAAGCTCAGAGGGTGACCTGTTTTACGAACAGTATTTCGGGTATCTTCCTCAGCTCCTCAAGGACGTTTTCGGGAACAGGGTCGTCAAGGTTCAGGATCCCGAGGGCTATGCCACCCTTCCTCTCCCTTCCGAGCCTAAAACCCGCTATGTTAACGTTAGCCCCTCCCAGGATAGAACCTATCTTCCCTATGACACCCGGAACGTCTTTGTTTTCAAGGACGAGGAGTATACCCTCCGGGTCAACGTCAACCCTGTAGCGGTCTATCTGGACTATCCTCAGGAGCTGTCCCTCAAGGACGGTCCCCGCCACAACCCTCTCGGTTCCGTTCCCCTTAACCACAACCTTTATGTAGTGCTTGAAATCGGACGTCTCCTCCGAGGATAGCTCCTTAACCTTTATCCCTCTGTCCCTTGCAACGTAGGTAGCGTTTATGAGGTTCACAGGAAAGTCCACCACCTCCTCAAGGATACCTTTTAGGACCGCTGCGGATATGGGCTGGAAGTGGTCCGATATGTCACCCCTCACCTCTATATGGACCTCCCTTATGCCCTCCTCCGCCCACTGGACTATGAACCTCCCCATCCTCTCGGCGAGGTCAAGGTGTGGTTTTATGAGCGTAAGGACCGAGAGGTCCGGGAACGGAGCGTTCACCACGTACTCCACCGTCATGCCCTTTAAGGCCTTTATGACCTGCTGGGCAACTATGACAGCCACATTCTCCTGGGACTCGTATGTGTTCGCGCCTATGTGGGGTGAGAGGGATACGTTAGGGAACTCCTTGAGCCTGTCTATGAACTCGGGTGGAGGCGGTTCCTTTGAGTAAACGTCAAGGGCAACCCCCCTCACTTTTCCGAGCTTCAGGTACTTTATCAGGGCTTCCTCGTTCACTATCCCTCCCCTCGCACAGTTCACTATGTAAACGCCGTCCTTCATCATCTCAAACTCCCTCTCGGAGATCATGTTCCTCGTCTCGTGGGTGAGGGGAGCGTGTATGGTGAGGACGTCTATTTCTTTTAGCATCTCGTGAAGGTCGTCCACGAGCCTGACGCCCAGCCTCTCCGCCTTCTCGCGGGGTATGTATGGGTCGTATGCCAAGACCCTCATCCCGAAGGCCTTCGCCCTTATCGCCACCTGAGAGCCTATGTTGCCCAGACCTATTATGCCGAGGGTCTTCCCGTATAGTTCGGTCCCCATGAACCTCTTCCTCTCCCACCTGTGTTCAAGGACGGACCTGTGGGCCTCGTGGCCGTTCCTGAGTATGGTGAGCATGTGCATGAGGGTAAGCTCAGTGGCTCCTATGGTGTTGGCCCCGGGTGTGTTGACC
>JAJRQX010000034.1 GCA_024280065.1 Aquificota bacterium | reverse complement strand
CAGTCTCAACACCCCTCTCAACCCAGTCAATTGCGGTCCTCACTATGAACTCAACCGCTGCCCTTCTCTCCCTCTTCTCTACGTCTGTCAGCCTCAGTCCCCTCCCTGCGTAAACCAAGTGGGATACATAAACCTTGGGAATACCCATCAGTCGCGCCAGCCTGAGCACGAAGGGGAGGCTACCTATGGTGGGACCGCTCAGGGTAAACCTTATACCTGTCCTTACACCTTCGGAGAGGCATATCTCCAGAGCTTTTACCGCCGACTCAAAGGAGGAAGCCCTGCCCCTGAAGGTATCGTGAACTCTCGGTGTTCCGTCTACGCTTATACCGACGTAGTCAAAAGAGCTCGCGATCTCTTTCACGTTTTCCTTAGTTATTAGGGTTCCGTTGGTGGAGAGGTAGGTCTTAATACCGTAAGACCTGAGTTTTAGGGCTATCTCAATAAGGTCCTCCCTCAGAAGCGGTTCCCCACCCGACAAGATCGCGAACCTGACCCCCAACTTCCTGAGGGAGGGTATAAGGGAGAGGGCCTCCTCCCTTGAGATCTCGCCATCGACGTCCAGGTTTGCTGAGGAGTAACAGTGCCTGCAGTACAGGTTGCATCTGTTTGTGAGGTTCCATATAAGGATCATGCCCTCGGGGAACCCGGGTTCTCTACCCTCAAGGGCTGACCTGACGAACTCGGTTATCCTGAGCATCTTGGCCCTCCGATCCTTGTGCTCACATCAATCAAACCACCCATCTCTCAAGACCTCCATGAAGCTAATGAGGGCCTCCACCTCCTCCGGGGACAGGTCTATCTTGGGCATGGGTCTTACGGGGTTTATCATGCGGGCGACTATCAGATCCCTGCTCCTGCTTTCCGCTATCCACCTGAAGGAGGGACCGAAGGCCTGCCTGGTGGGGTGGTGACACCCCCAGCACTTCCTCATGAAGACCTCAAATCCCAGAAGCGCCTTAAGACCCTTCCCCGTTTTCATCAGGGGGTTGTACTTGCCCGAAGGAAGGGGAGTTTTGAGGAAAGCCACCTCTTTAAAGATGCGGGCATCAAGGATCAGGAGTCCCTGACCTTTCACACTTACGTAGGCAAGCTCGCCGTCTCCCGAGAACTCAACGTGGGTCACCTTGCCTCCTCTGGGAAGCTCTACCCTCCTCACCTCAAAGCTCCTCTTGTCTACAAGGACCAGCTCACCGTCTCCCCCGTCCAACCACAGATACGGGGTGGAAGGGTGGGTCCTGACGAAGAAGCCGTTACTTCCCGTGTCCACCTCCGCCACCTTTTTAAAGGAGGTCATATCCCAGAGGGTCACCTTTGTGTCGTTTATGTGGCGCGCTCCGAAGAAGAAGGTTCCATTCCAGTACCAGAATGCGGTGGCGAAGAGGTGGGGAAGGGAGCCTGTTTCTACGGATGTGACCTTTTTGAAATCTGGTAGTTCGTAAACTACTATCCCTTCAACCTCCCTTGAACTTCCTACCAGATACCTGCTGAAGGGGTCTATGAAGAAATCCTCCAGAGGGGTGTCCACCTTCACGTAGCGTATACTTCCGTCCTTGCCCACGAGAGCGACTAAGGGTCTGTCCCTGAAACCGACCACGAAACCATCCCGGTACGGGTATACCGCGGAGGGCCTCCCCTCCAGAGGGATCAACCTCTCAGGTCTCAGGAGCCTGTCAGCAATGAGGAGGGAACGGGGGAGGGTGCAGGCGACCGCAACCAGGTTTCCGTTTACAGCCACGTTCCTAAGGTAGACGCAGGCCCTTAACTTTACCTCAGGCCTCCTATCCCTGAGGCTGTAGTAAATGACCCAGCCGTCCCTTGATGGTATATAGAAACCCTCCTCAGTGAACTTCACACCTCCGTGAACGTTCCTGAAGGGGAAGGAGTCTATAACCTCGGAGCCCCTAAGCAGAACCACCCTTCCCTTTCCTTTGTCTACGAAGACCACGAGGTCCTTAAGGCTGACCTCTCCGTAGTTCGGTTTTTCCCTTTCCACCAGGGTCCTTGAGGTCCTCACACTATCATCAAGGTCCCACCTGACCTCAGGGATGGGAGACCTTATGAACCTGATCAGAGACTCAAGGTCCTTCCGGCTCAGGTCAAAGCCGGGCATGTTTGAAGCGGGTATACCTTCCCTTATGACCTTCCTCAGATCCTCCTCGGTTTTGAACCTCATGAGGTCAGGTATCAGGGGGGGTGCTGTTCTGCCGAGCCTGTCTTCTCCGTGGCAGCTGGCACAGAGCTTCATATAGAGGCCCTCTCCTGCAAAGGAAAAAAGGAAAAAGAGAGAAAGGGAGGGGGCGAGGGAGCGCAGTGAGATGAGAGAGGCCATACCACCCTCCTCAGTAGATGTCGTTGGTCGTCGTGTAGACGTTGAATATTCCGGTCGGCGTCCTCACCCAGTCTCCAGTTATGACCTTCTTGATCTTCATCGTCCTGTCGTCAAAGACAACAATGGCGGAGGGCCTGTCCTTCCTTCCCCATACGGACACCCATACTTCCCTCCCGTACATGTCAAACTCCGGATGGACAACCCTGCCGTCTATGTTCTTGTAGCCGAGTTTTCTGAGCTCGTCTATAACGTTGATGGTCTTTATGACTTTGAGGGACCTCTTGTCTATCACGTAGAGCTGTCTCTGGAGTTTGGGGTCCGCACTGAGCGTCCTGTCAACCCAGATATGGGGAGACTTGGGGTGGGTCTTTATGAACAGGGTGCCCCCGCCCGGTCCAGGAAGCTCAATGTTGGCCACCAGCTTCCAGGCGTACCTTGAGTGGTACTTGGGGTCTGTCCCTATGCAGGCCACGTTGTTGGAACCCAAGTGCCCCGTGCACCAGACAGGACCGTACTTGGGATGAACGAAGTTGGCACCCCTTCCGGGGTGAGGCTTTATACCCGTCTCTATCTCAGCTACGAACCGTTTCTCCTTTGTGTCTATTACGATTATCTTGTTCCTCATGTTTGCAGCGACTAGGAAGTATCTCTTGGACATATCCCATCCGCCGTCGTGGAGGAACCTCTCAGCGTCTATCATGTGGATCTTGAGGTTTGAAATGTCCTCGTAGTTGACCAGCAGAACCTTTCCTACCTCCTTGTTGGAGACGACCCACTCGGGATCGTAGTGGGATGCAACTATGGATGCTACCCTGGACTCCCTAACGTACTCGTTCGTATCCCAGGTGTAGTCGCTCGTGTTCACTATCTTAAGAGGTTCCAGTGTCTTTCCGTCCAGGATCACGAAGCTGGGAGGCCAGTAACAGCCGACTATGACCAGCTTGTCCATAAAGTCTCCCTTAGGTCCTTTATACTTGGATGTGTCTATGGACCTTGCGTCGTAGCAGACCTTCACCTCCGCCACCTTGTCGGGTTTCTTGAGCCAGAGGTCTATGAGGGTTGCTTTACCGTCCCTTCCTATGGTCAGGAAGTATCTGCCCGTCCCGGAGGACCTGAATATGTGAACCGCAAAGCCTGTGTCCACTATGCTAACCAGCTTCTTTGTATCTCCGTCTATGATCGCCACCTTGCCCACATCCCTGAGGATCACACCCATGAAGTTCTTCCAGTTCAGGTTGTGCTGGGGCTTCTTTGGTCTTTCCTCCGGAGGTATGTAGACCTTCCACCACTTCATCATATCCGCGAGGGACATGAGGGGAGGTTCGGGTGGTTCATGCATAAGGAACTTGGCCACAAGCTCTATCTCTTCCTTCGTGAGTATACCCTGCCTACCCCAGTCAGGCATACCTCCTGGGGTCCCGTTGGTGATTATGGTCTTCAGATACTTGAGACCCCTCTGCCTAGTTATGTCAGGAGTGAGGGGAGGTCCGGTAGCACCCTTCCTCAGCATACCGTGACATCCAGCACACCTGTCAAAGTAGATCTTTGACGCCCGTTTCATCTCCTCCGGGGTCAGCTTCGGGACTTCAGCGGAGACGCCGGTAAACACAGCTCCCGCCGAAAGGACCCCCGCCAGAAGACCCAGCTTCAGAGACCTCATGACAGCTCACCTCCGCAGGTTAATAAGGATTTATTGATGAACAAATCATAAATTATCGGTTTGGTAAGTACCCTCACAGCAATGCCCTCCTTAGGTTTGCAATGGCGTCCCTGAGAAACAGGTAGTAGGCCATACCGAGTATGGGGATAAGACCCCCAAAGACCATAGCAACGAAGGACCAGTCAACGGTGTAGGCTCCCGTAATAGGGTCGTATCTGAAGCACTTTAGAAGCAAGCTCTTTATTGGGTTCAGGCTAAGATCACCTGCGGAAGCCTTATCTACCGCCTTGGCCAGCTTGTCTCTGCTGTAAGAGACGCCAAGGAAGTAAGCTGAGACCTTAAGATCCTGTGTGAGGACTATAAGGACGTTTGGGTGGGCGAACATATCTGTCCTCTCATCGTAGAAGAACTTAAAGTCAACCGCCCTGGTGAGCCTCTCCAAGTTTTCACTTTCAGCCTTGGCCAGCACCCAGTCATCGGGTATGGACCTTCTCAGCCTGAAATCCCTCAGGTCCTTAGGTGTGTCCCTCAGGTCAAAGTCCACGAGGAGGACCCTAAATTTGCGCTCATTCAAACCAGCAACAGCTTCCTTTATACCCCTCACTATCATCGGACAGGCGGAGGTGCACCCAGTGTAGACAAAGGAGAGTAAGGTTACCTTCCCTTCCGAGATCTCCTTCAGCGTCCTCACGCTCCCGTCCTCAAGGATAAGCTCCACGTTCGGGACGCTCCTCCCTATCACCCTTTGAGCCTCCGGGACCATCTCCACTGAGAAGGAGTAAAAAAGGAGAGAAAGAAGGAGGGGGACAAGGAGGGGAGCCATGGGCTATCTCACCTCCCACATGGCTGAGAGCCAGCCGTAGTTCAGAGCTACGAATATGATGAAGGCGACTATGAAAAGGAGAACGAGGACAAATGTCCCAGGTGCTGCGAAACCTTTGTGCTCTTCGTCCATCTGGACGGGTTCAGCTATCGGTATCTGGAGGTCCTGGGGTCCCCTGAAGGGCTGTCCGAAGAAGACAGATACCACGACCTGGACTATCCAGATGAGGGCACCCACAACCGCAAGGAGACCTCCTATGCCGAAGAGGGCCCAGAAGAAATCAGTAACGGGGTTGTAGGTGAAGGTGAATGGCCCACCGGAGAAGGTGATGTCCCAGTGCCTCCTCGGTATGCCGAACGCTCCGAGTATATACATCGATACAGCGAGTATCGCCACACCTATGCCGAATATCCAGGGAACGTACTTGGCAACACCGTAGAAGGCTATCTTCTTCCTGAAGAGGAGGGGTATGAGGTAGTATGTAACGCTCATGAAGGCCAATGCTGTTCCGCCGACAACCGCTCCCTTGAAGTGTCCGGGAACGGAGAGGGTGTTGTGGGCTATTATGTTGGTCTGTTCCATACCGTTCACCACACCCGTTATACCACCTATGAACCCGAAGATTATCATGGAGAGCATGAGACCCGAGAAGGCAGGGTTGCCCCAGGGAGCTCTCTTGAGCCACTCAAAGAGGCCCTTCGTGTAGCCCCTCTTCCTCTGGGCTACCTCTATAGCCGAGGGAACCGCGAATGCATGGATCATGGAAGCAAAGACCGCTAAGTACATAACGTAGCTTGTGTTCCAGACCTTCCAGACAGGGCTTACCGCAGGGTCAACGAGCAGATGGTGGGCTGAGGCCACGTTTATGGCTACTATGTACAGGATAAAGGCAAACCTGCTTATCTTCTCGTTTATGGACTGCCCTCCCACGGTCAGGAAGGCGAGAAGGTACCACACAGCTACGTGGGCTGAGACATTTATCTGCTGAGATGGGTGTCCGAGCCCCCACCACACGAGCTTGTAAACCGCAGGGTCTATGTCCTTTATGATCCCGAGGGACCAGAGGAATGTGGGTATGTAGATGATCGCTCCCGAGACTATGGTTATCACCGCTATTATCGCTGCGGCCATAAGACCGTAAACGAATAGAGGCAGAGACTGACCCGGATTCTCCCTTCTCCAGATCATCAGGTTCGCGAAGAAGGTTGAGACTATGAGCAGGGCTCCCACCGCGAAGAGTATCATACCGAGGTAAAAGAGGGGGTGGGCCTTCAGGGGTGCGTAGGAGGTCATAAGGACGTCCGCGTTCCCAGTCAGGATCATATAGTTCACCATGAGGAAGCCCAAGATGGCCAGAGCAGTTCCAGTCCAGCCCACGAAGGGTGAAGACATGCGGGTGTTCAGGAAGGCCGTTGATCCGAAGACGAGAGCGGCGAGCTCAAAGAAGATTATCCAGAAGACTAAGGCGTCAAGTCCGTGAAGTGTCAGGACTCTGTAATACCAGTCAACGGGGAGCAGGTGTATTATCTGCCACCTGGTGAGGACGAGGAGGAGTGCGGCTATAACCGCTATCAGGAAGGAGACCACAGCCATAACCGCGTTTACCTTGGCTATCCTCTCCGCCCTTACATCCACCTTAAAACCCGTCACATCGCATGTCCTGAACCACTGCTCACCACCGTGGGTTGCAACAGCCATGACTCACACCTCCCTACTCCTCAACGACGATCTTGCCTATCATCATGTGATGCCCTATACCGCAGAACTCGTTGCAGACTATGTAGTATTCACCCGCGGACGTTGGTCTGAAGGTCAGGACGTAATCGTATTTGGGGTAGACCATAAAGTTCATGTTTACGGGCTGGAGGGAAAAACCATGAAGGACGTCTAAAGAGGATATGTGGAACCTGTACTCCTCACCCTTCTTTAGTATCAGGACGGGCTCCCACCTGAACTGGCGGGCGAGGAGAAACACGTCGCTCCCCGGAGGGGGCTTGACCACAGGTATCCCGTTCTCCTCTCCTACCTTGTACTTCTCTATGAAGGCCTGGGTAAGCTCGTAGAACTCTTCGGGCGTTGTCTTGTAGGTTACGAAGGAGGGGTTCTGTTTGGCGTAAACGTGCCATATGATCATCCAGAAGAAGAGGAACAGGGACACCACGAAGGCAAGCCCCATCCAGATCTTCTCATCCTTAGCTACCTTCTGATGAAACCACCCTTCCCTCGGCGGAAGAAGTGCCATGGCTCTCACCTCCCTAAGAGGGCCTCCTTGATCTCATCAGGTATGGGCGGGGTCCACGCTATCTCTATGAGACCCCAGATAAGATAGGAAACAGCGTAGATAGCTACTCCAAGGAAAAGTAAGAGTATAAAGTCATCAAACACCAGCTGAAGGAAAGGGGCTTTCTTCTCCTCGCTCATCTTCCCTACCTCCGTAAATGCTTATTCACTCACCTCTATAAGTAAGTTTATGACCTCTTACTCAATTTTCTATAAGAGATTGTGATGAAAGCCATAAGAATTATTTATGATTTACCTATCAATTATTCTTAATTTAATTAGGTAGAGGAAGGTAAGTATGTAATTACTCTCCTCGGAGGCGGGACATGGAGCTGGTCTCTCCGAGTTCCACCTACAGGTTTATCCAGAGGATCTCATACACCCTCAGCGGTGTTTACTCCTCAAAACTGAACCCCATGTACTACTTAGGAGCCATAACCGTCTTTCTGCTTATAATCGACATTATTTCTGGTATATACCTGTTCTTCTTCTACGAGGTTGACCCCGAGGAGGCCTATCAGTCAGTGGAAGCCATCTCATCCTCCTTCCTGGGAAGCCTCATGAGGAGCGTCCACAGGTACTCCTCCGACGGTCTCATACTCTTTGCGGTCCTTCACATGGTTCACATGATCCTGACGGACAGGTTCAGGCTCTTCAGGTGGGTGGCCTGGGTTTCGGGTGTGTCCACGCTGATAATATTCTGGGCGATAGGAGTTTCCGGCTACCTCCTCGCTTGGGACGAGAGGGCTCAGCTAATAGGCCTACTCACAGCCAAGTTCTTCAGCGTTATACCCATATTCGGACATACCCTCATGAGTGCCTTCCTGGGGACGGACGTAAAGAACTTGGGAGGTCTCTTCAGGATACTCCTCTTCGGACATATAGCTGTCACAATACTCCTCGTATTTACCCTTTGGGTACACGTTATGAGGATCTCAAGACCGAGGATATTCCCACCCAAGTATCTCATGATACTCCTCACCCTATACGTTGTAGGGGTCTCAATTGTCTTTCCGGCGAAGAGCGACCCCCCCGCGGACCTCGGTAAGGTCCCCTTCGGCATGAGTATGGACTGGTTCTACCTCACGGGATACCCCCTCTTCAAGGTCTTCCCGCTGTCCGTAAACTGGATAATATTCTTGGGTCTCTTTGGTATCCTCATCGTCTTCCCGTGGATAGTGAAGGGGAGGAGAAACCCACCCGCATACGTAGTTGAGGACAAGTGCGAAGGTTGTGAGCAGTGCTTCATAGACTGCCCCTACGAAGCCATATACATGAAGCAGGTAAACGGCAAAAAGAAAGCGGTTGTGCTGGATAACAAGTGCGCAGGGTGTGGTATATGCATAGCTTCCTGCAACTACAACGCCAGCATGATACCCACGGTTCCTTTTACGGAGATCGTGAACCAGGTTGGGGAGAACAGGCCCACACTCCTCGTCTTCAGATGTTCCTTCTCTGCTGAAGTTCCCGAGAGACAGGGCGTTACGGTCTACACACTACCCTGTGCAGGAGCTGTAAACGCTGTCTGGATGAGAGAGATACTGAAGCTAACAGGCGGTGTCCTGATAGTCACCTGCGACGGTTTAGACTGCTACTTCAGGGAAGGGACCCTGTGGACGGAGGAGAGGTTCACAGGAAAGAGGAGACCCAGACTCTTGAAGACACTCCCGAGGGGAAAGGTCAGGATAGTGGAGGCTCCGACAACCGCGGATATAAGCGGTGAGCTGGACGCCTTCCTAAGAGAGATAGAAGGTGGAAAGCTCCCCGAGGATGTAAGGATACTCTCAAAGCTGAAGGTGAACCACCTCCTCAGTGGTGTTATGTTACTTCTTCCCTTCCTCAGCTTCTATCCCTTAACCGTTGACAGGATGGGATTCTACCCTGAGGACAAGGCCCTTGTCGTCCTAACCTTCAAGTACAGGTCTTCTCCAGTGAAGAGGGTGGAGAAGGTCTACAGCAAGCTCAGACACATGCAGGCTGTCCAGAACATAGCCCTTGAGAGATCGCCCATAGAGGTAATCCTTAAGATGGACGGGGGGGAGATCCTCAGGAAGACTTACAATCCGAGAGGTCTGAGGAGAGACGCTTCAGTATACGTTTACGAGGAGTTTCTTGTATCCCCCGGAACACACACCTTGGAGCTAACACTGAAAGAGACCGCTCATCCGGAGAAGGTGATCAGGTTCACATTAAGGAAAAGGATGAACCCCGCAACGAGCACTGCGATAACCTACGCTGAGGAAACGGGTTTCTTTGAAATAGGGAGGTAATATATTATTAAATAAGTGTTTACTTATGGAGGTGGGGATATGTTCATAACCCAGTATCTTGCAGAAGAGCACAGAAAGTGTGACAGGTTCTATGCGGACGCTGAGAAGGCTGTTGCGGAGGATAGGTGGAAGGAGGCGGAGGAGGCATTCAACCTATTCAAGGAGAAGACCCTTCTGCACTTCAGGAAGGAGGAGGAAATACTGTTTCCCGAGTTTGAGGCGAGGACCGGGATAACGATGGGTCCTACCCAGGTTATGAGGTTTGAGCATCAGCAGGCGAGGGAGCTCCTTGAGAGGCTTGAGGAAGCTCTGAAGACCAGAAACAAGGAAGAGTTCCTATCTGTCGGGGACTCACTGATGGTCCTCCTGCAACAGCACAACATGAAGGAGGAGCAGATACTGTACCCTATGTCGGACCAGCACCTTAACAGGGAGGAGGTGGTAGAGAGGCTGGCGAGCCTGGGAGAAGTATGACAGGTAACCTGAACCTCCTATACTTACCCCCTTTCAGCATAGTCGCCAGGTTCTTTCTGACCGCCTGCCTGTTCGGTATCTTCGGTGTCTTGCTAGGTGTTTATATGACCTTTAAGGGATACCTCAACCTCCCCGCCCTCGTCCACATCTACACCCTCGGCTTTGCAGGTATGACGATGATAGGAGCCCTCTTCCAGATGGTTCCGGTCGTAGCCGGAGCGGTGGTAAATAGGCCTCTCCTTAAAGCTACGGTGGTCCACATAACCCTGCTGGCGGGTGTCATTCTTCTTGTAGGGGGTTTCCTGAGAGGATCACCTCTGATCGGAGGTCTTGTGGTCTTCCTCAGTATACTCCTGGTCCTGCTTTTCTTAGGATTGCCTCTCTTCAAGCTTGAGAGCTATGTCCCTACATCCAGGGGTATGAAACACGCGGTCTTCATGCTGGGTGCGGGAGCGGTTCTGGGACTTTTGCTCGTTCTGGTACAGGAGGGACACATCGACCTCAACATGAGAACCGTGATGGACCTCCACCTAACCGTTATGCTCTACGGGTGGGTCGCCATGCTCGTTATCTCCGTCGCTTTTCAGGTGGTGGAGATGTTCTTCGTAGCCCCTCCCTATCCGAAGGTTGTGAGGGACAGGATGCCTTTAGCCCTTTCCTTGGTAATACTATCCAAGCTTGTATTCCAAGGTAGCGTTGCCCCTGACCTGTTCATATCGGGGCTCACCATCGCCTTCGCATTCCTCACAGTCAGAAACCTGCTTCTCAGAAGGAGGAAGGTGAGGGATCCGTTAGTTACTCTCTGGTATCTGAGCATGGTGTTCCTGGTAGCCTCCTCCCTGATCTTCCCGTTAAGGAACATCAGCTACAGCCTGTTCCTGACCTTTCTGGTCCTCTTCGGAACCTTCGCCCAGACTGTGATAATGGCGATGATGTATAGGATAATCCCGTTCCTTGTCTGGATACACCTCTCAACTAAAGGTATAAGGAACGCCCCCACCATGCACGAGGTCATAAGTCAGAGATCGATCTGGTTTCACGTCGGTGTGCACATGGTCTCGGTGGGCGTTATCCTTATCTCCCTCCAGACAGACCTACCCCTCTACAGCGCCCACCTACCCCTCTACCTTCTCTCCTTCGTCCTGCTCACCTACAACGTGAGCAGGGGTATATTTATCTACATCAGGGTATTAAGGTCTTGATGTGCTTGTCCTCAACGCTTATCAGGTCCGCTATGGTGGTCTCCTTTAGGAACTCAACGATCCTCTTCTTCAGCTTTTCCCATCTGTTATGGATCACGCAGGGGTTCGTCTCGTAAACCTCGCACTTGTTAGGCATGAGGACGCAGGCGTCAAACTTGCCCTCCTCCCCCATAAGGACTACCACATCCCACATGGAGAGGCTTGCGGGGTCCACCTTCAGGGTGAAACCGCCCTTGGGACCCTTTACCGAGTAGAGGATGTCCTTCTTGGCAAGCTCGTGGAGGATCTTGGATAGGAAGGGTTTCGGTATCCCTTGAGCTTTGGCTATCTCATCCGCCTTGACCAGGCGACCCTTGTTGTAGGCGAGGTAGGCGAGCGCCATGAGGGCGTATCTGACCGTATCTGAATAAATCATCATAATATGATATTATATAGACAAAAATGAGGAAGATCTTATTTGCGGTTGACAACAGTTCCCTCTCCCGCCCCGTAGCGGAGATCACGCTGAAGCTCGCGGAGGCCTTCGGGTCAGAAGTTGTAGGCGTTCACGGCTACAACGCATCCCTGCACGAAAAGGCCTTCAGGGTAATGGAACCTATACTGCCTGAAAAATACAGGGAGGAAGGTTTCCTCTCAAAACAGAGAGAGTTCCACGACAAGCTCATAGGGGAGGTGATGGAAAGGATCTCACTCTCCTACCTTGAGCCCTTCTCGGGCATGTTCGGTGAGGCAGGGGTAAGCTTCAGGTGGGTGGCCAGGGAGGGTAAGAACTTCAAGGCTATCCTTGAGGTGGCGGAGGAGGAGAGGCCGGACCTCGTTGTCTTAGGGTCTCACGGTTTCAACAGGGCAAGGGAGGGGTTCTTGGGGAGCGTCTGCCTGAGGGTCCTGAGGGGATTCTGTGGGAACGTTCTCGTTGTTAAAAGGGACTCAGGTTTTGGAAAGATAGTGGTTGGCTTGGACGGGAGCGGCTACTCTATCAATCTTCTCGGGTTGGTGTCTCGGATAGCTGACCTGATGGGGTCCGATCTTTACCTGCTCTATGTTTACGATACGAACCTCCACAGGTTCATATTTGGGAAGATCAAGAGCTTCATGTATCATGCGGGCGGTTTCTCCTTTAAGTCCGAGGAGCAGGAAAGACTCCACGATGAGTTTATAGACAAGGGCCTCAGGAAGGTCGGTGAAATGGTCCTTGAGAGGGGTAAGGAGGTCCTTGAACGGATGGGCTTCAGGGGCAAGGTTATCTGTGAGACGGTTGAGGGTTTCATCTACGAGGGAATATGCAGGTACGCATCCCGCGTGGGGGCTGGTCTGATAGCTGTCGGCAGGTTCGGTAGACACAGGTCGGAAGGTATGGATATAGGATCGGTAGCTGAGAACGTGGTCAGGTTCTCACCCGTGAGCGTCCTCGTAGGAGGTTCAGAGGGGACCCCCGAATGGAAGTTGTGAAACCCTATCTCCTCTCCCTCAGCGTGACGTCCAGATGCCCCCTGGACTGTCCGCACTGCTTCATGGACGCCAGGAGGCAGGGCCACGACATGCATCCGGAGATGGTGGCCAAGGTACTCGGGGACCTGAAGGATCTTAACCCATTCACCATGGTTATAATCACAGGCGGAGAGCCTATGCTGAGAAAGGACCTTGAAGATATCGTGAAGCTCTCTTCGGATCTCGGTTTCGTTACGGTTCTGGCCACCACAGGTATAGGTTTTTCAGAGGAAAGAGGTAAGCGTTTGGTGGAAGTGGGTCTTAAAGGTGTCAGCGTCAGCGTAGACTCAGTGGACCCCCACTTCCACGACAGTTTCAGAGGAGTTAAGGGTTCCTGGAAAAGGGCGATTGAAACGTTAAAGATCTGTAAGGATCTGGGATTGGAAACCCAGATAAACACCACGGTCACGGATCAGAACCTTGACCAGATAGAGGAGATAAGAGACCTGGCGGTGGACCTCGGCGTTAAGATCCTCAACTTCTTCTTCGTTGTCTGCACGGGAAGGGCGGTCAGGAGCTTCATATCATCTGAGAGATACGAAGAGGCCCTGAGGAGGATAGGGAACCTGGCCCTTAGGGAGAGAAGGGTCATGGTCAGACCCAGGTGTGCCCCCCACATATACAGGTTCTTTCCCGAGTTTGATCTCCCGGTAACCGGTGGAACTAGGGGGTGTCCCGCAGGGAGGTTCTACCTTAGGGTGGACGAGAGGGGGAGGGTTTATCCCTGTCCCTACCTCCCCGTGGTGGTGGGGGACATCTCAAGGGAGACACTTAGGGAGGTCTGGGAGGGTTCGGAGATACTGAAGACCTTAAGAGGTGAGGATTACTCCGGAAGGTGCGGTCTCTGCAGGTTCAGGCTGATATGCGGTGGTTGCAGGGCGAGGGCATTGACGGAAACGGGAGACCTGATGGGCGAGGACCCACTCTGCGACTATGAGCCTGAAGGGACTGAAGAACCTGTACCTGTGACCGACCACGGGGACGACAGCTTCACGCTCCCGTGGAGTGAGGAAGCCAGGGAGAGGATAAGGAGGGTCCCGCTCTTCCTGAGAAGGGTGGTCATAAGAATAGTAGAGAGGATGGCTACGGAGGAAGGGGTAGATGTGATCACCCCTGAGTTCCTTGAGAAGGTCAGGAGGAAAAGAGGTGGGTGAAATACCGAGACCGTTTATGGAGTGGCTCGT
>JAJRQX010000033.1 GCA_024280065.1 Aquificota bacterium | reverse complement strand
GTAGAAGGCGAGGACCTGTTCCACGTGGTTTAAGGGAAGACCGAGAAGGTCCGCCAGGGGTCTTAACGTCTCCCTCGGGACGTAGCCGTAGTGGTTCTGTATCTCGTGAAGGCACATCAGGATCGCCTGCTCCTTCCTCGGGAAGTAGTTTATGTGTTCCCTTAGTCTCTCAAGAAGGGTCTCATCTAACATGGTTATAAAATTTTAACCCCCGCCGTCAAAAATGCAAAGGTGAAGCTCAGAGAAGTTCTTTCCCCTTTTTATGTCCCTTACAAACTTGAAAAACCTTGACTCGGAACCCGCGTAAACCTTGTAGCTCTTCAGGACTTCGCACCCTTCAGGGACCTCAGGTGTTAGGAGAATAGCAGGCCCCTCTCTCGGCACACCTCTCAGGATGACCCTGCCGGCGTAAAAGGGCAGGTTCTCGTGGAACTTCCCGACTTCGTAAGTCCTGAGCTTACCCCCAGGGTCCAGCTTCCTGATCTCAGCCCCTATCTGCCTGTATGGTCTGTGGGCTTCAACTAAAGGTAGGAGGTTTGTGGATACAAAGATCAGGAAGGCGGAACCTCCGTAGGCAGGAAATAAGCGAAGGTCCTTAAAGAACAGGGGAAGAAGCCCCACGCCTGTGAGGACAAGGAGCAATACCAGATCTCCACCGAACATGAACCCTCCTGCCCACATGGCAACTATCTGTAGAAAGCCAAGCGTAAGGAGGGAGACCTTAAGGGACAAGCCCGCAGGACAGTTTAGAAACGCACCTGTGATGAGAGCCATGGCAGGGAAGGCAGGCATAATGTAAACGGGAAGCTTCATCCTCACAAGGGAGAAGACGACCAGGAAGGAGAGAAACCAGACCACCGGAAAGAGGAGCCCCCTGTCTCTGAAAGACCTCGGCAGGGCGAGATAGACTAAGAAGGAGTAAGGCAGGAAGGACACAGGTATGTCAATAAAGTATTGGTAAAAGGGATCAGCCTCAAGTCCGTAAACCCTCTTTATATTTTCTTTAAAGAAGACCTCCGTGAAAACCTCCCCGTTCTCAAAAAGCTGGTAGAGATACCACCATCCAGAAAGTACCAAAGTAAGGAGGCTGCCTATATAGTAGATCGGTCTCAGGATCTCTTTCCTGTCTGTGATAAGTAGATAGACGAAGACTATCAGGGCCGGCATGACGAACCCTACGGGTCCCTTCGTCAAAACCGCCATCGCCGAAGAAACGAAGGAGAGGAGCGTGATCAGGTCATTTTTCTTTCTGTAT
This sequence comes from Aquificota bacterium, assembly GCA_024280065.1. Taxonomy (GTDB): domain Bacteria; phylum Aquificota; class Aquificia; order Aquificales; family Aquificaceae; genus Hydrogenivirga. Next base: position 1,871 of record JAJRQX010000033.1, on the reverse strand, counting down.
CCTTTAAGCCATAGGTATAGGGTCAGGGTGATGAAAAAAGTCAGGACCACCTCCGGAGATGCATACCTTGAGTTGGCTACGAAGAGGAAGGAGGTGAGGAACACAACGGAGGACAGGAGGGCTGAAGATCTGTCCGTGATCTCCTTGCCTATAAGGTAGGTTAAGACACCGGTCCCCAGACCGAGAACCGCGTGCAGAAACCTTAGGGCGAACTCGTTCACACCGAAGATGGCAAAGCTCAAAGCCACTACCCAGTAGGTCATGGGAGGCTTGTTGAGCCTGACCTCACCGTTGAACTCGGGTGTTAGGAAGTTTCCGGTATCAAGCATTTTCTTCGCACCGTAAGCGTAGAAGGCCTCGTTGGGTTGCCATACCTGGTTGAGGCCGAGGTTGTGAAAGTAAACGAACAGGAGGATAAAGCCGACCAAGAAAAACAGCATCACCTGAGCTGACCTATGGCCCACTTGAGCGTGTCCAGAACGTAGTTCATATCTTCCTCGCCTATGACGAGAGGCATCATAAGGACCATAACGTCACCGAGGGGCCTCAGGAAAACACCTTTTTCCCAGCACATCCTAGCAACTTTGAAGCCCGTCCTTTCACCGTATGGGAAGGGTTCTCCCTTTTCCTTGTCCTTCACAAGCTCTATACCCGCCATGAAGCCGAGCTGTCTGACATCCCCCACATGTGGGAGGTCCAAGAATTCCTTGAGTCTTTCCCTGAGTAGATCTATCTTGGGTCTCAGTTTCTCAAGGGTCCTCTCCTCCTCAAAGACCTCAAGGTTAGCGAGGGCTACACTGCACGCGAGGTTGTTCCCAGTGTAGGTATGGCCGTGGTAGAAGTGCTTCGCCTCTCCGAACTCCCCGAGGAAGGCGTTGAAGACCTCCTCCGTGGTCAGAGTGGCAGCAAGGGGTAGGTAACCCCCCGTAAGACCTTTACCCAGACACATGAAATCCGGCGTCACGCCTTCTTGTTCACAGTAGAACATGGTTCCCGTCCTGCCAAAGCCCGTAGCCACTTCGTCCACTATGAGCAGGACATCATACCTTTTCGTTATCTCCCTGACACCCTTGAGAAAACCTCTCGGGAAGGGAAGCATCCCAGCAGCCGCCTGTATCCCGGCCTCAAGGACGACGGCGACCACATCCCTCCTTGACCTCAGGACCTCTTCCAGTTTCATGAGCAGGTCGTCTCTACAAGTGTCGGACAGCTCCCCGTGTTCCCTCTTACAATAGAGATACGGTGACGGAAGCTTTATCGTCTTGAATAAGAGGTCCCTGTACGTTCCGTGGAAGAGCTCTATACCCCCTACACTGACAGCACCTATGGTGTCACCGTGGTATGCCTCCGAGAGGGTCACGAAGACGTCCTTCCCCTCAACTCCTTTGTTCTTCCAGTAGTGATAAGCCATCTTTATGGCTATCTCAACCGCTTCCGCCCCGTCCTCCGAGTAGAAGACCTTGGTGAGGCCTTTCGGAGTTATCTCTACGAGTTTCTTCGCCAGAAGTATCGCAGGGACGTTGGAACTTCCCAGAGTGGTGGTGTGGGCTACTTTCCTCAGCTGCTCCTCTATAGCCCTGTTCAGCTTCGGGTGGTTGTGACCGTGGACGTTGCACCAGAGGGAGGATATCGCATCTATGTACCTCCTGCCCTTTATATCCCACAGGTAAACACCCTCTCCCCTCTCAAAGATTATGTTCTCCTCTTCCCTGTAGACCTTCATCTGGGTGAAGGGATGCCAGAAGAACTCCTTGTCCCACTTATCTAAAAGCTCGGGGTTCATAGGTGATAATTTTAATAATTATGCCTTCAGCTGTCTCAAACTAACGTCCCCCGCGGTTATCTCCATAACTCCTTCCCCTGTCCGAAGT
>JAJRQX010000032.1 GCA_024280065.1 Aquificota bacterium | reverse complement strand
TACCCCGCCCAAGTGTCCGTGAAGGAGGAGGTCCTCCTTGAGACCCTAAAACGAATAGGCAGGATAGACAGGGTAAACCTCCTTGACGCTATCCACTCCGGGCAGGAGACGGGATACAGGATAAGGGTCCAGCTCAAGGTCAGAGAAGGGAAGGTAGGTTTCTTCAGGTGGAACTCAAGGGAGGTGGTGGACATAAACGGATGTCCCTTAGCCCATCCCAGGATAAACGAGCTGATGCCGGGTCTGAAAGAGCTGGCGAAGCATGTACCCGAGCTTCAAGAAGCCCACATCCTCTACTCACCCACCGAGGATGAGTTTCTCGTAAAGCTGGTGACACCTACCGAGGTGGACAGGGATTTAGTTAGCAGGCTGAAGGATGACCTCCTCCCGAAGGAGGTTGTCGGCATAGGCAACTACTCAAGATTAAGGCTACTTTTGAACAAACGCTACTGGATAGGTAGAGACCATACCTACATCAAGGTGGGAAAGTGGACCTTCAGGGTCAGCGCGGACTCCTTCTTCCAGGTGAACCATACCCTCTGGGAGAAGTTCATAGAGGCGGTCTCGGAGGATGTCAGCTTCAGGAAGGCCCTTGACCTCCACTGCGGTGTTGGCTTCTTCACAATTCCTCTGTCCGAAAGGGGAAACTTCATAGAGGGAGCGGACAGTAACCCCTCGGCGGTTTCCGATGCGGAATACACGGCGAGGATAAACGGAAGGGACAATGTGGTCTTCATAAGATCGGACGCCTACAGGTTTTTAAAGGGAAGGGCCGGCGAGGTGGTAGATCTGGTAATCCTTGATCCTCCAAGGGGTGGTCTTGAGGAAGGTGAGGCCAAGATACTGGTGAAGAACAGACCTGAAAGGGTCATATACGTGTCCTGCAACCCATCAACCCTGGCCAGGGACCTTAAGTTTATGCTGAAGAACGGCTACACCCTTGAGGGAATAAAGCTCGTAGACATGTTCCCACAGACTTACCATATAGAGAGCATCAGCTACCTTAGGGTTCAGGAGTAGGTGAAGACAAACCTTCCCTTCTGGATCTCCTCGGGGGTTAAAACCACCTTGTCCTCGGACATGAACTGGACGAAGCCCTCCAGAAGGCCCATAAAGAAGTAGATAACGGGAGACCCCTCCATGCTCTCCTCCCTAACCGCATCGCTGAATATGTCGTTCTCAACGATGATCCTACCGTCCTCCTTGACCACCTTCTTTGCGAAGCCGAGCTCCTCAATCATCATGCACGACCTCCTTAAGGCCTCTTCCTTGTCTAAAACCTCAGGGAGCTTTCCTATGAGACTTTCAAGGAGCCTCGGCCCGCTGTGTCTCCCGGCGTCCCTCAGGACCGCGTTGGCTCCCCTGTCCCCTATAAGGTTCTTCACCCCCTCTATCATCTCCACTATAGCTATGAGAAGTATGTCAGGGTCTACCATCCTTTCACCCCCTAAGAGCCTAAACCTATTTTATATCCAATATCGCCTCTTCAGAACCCCCCTCCAGGTCAAGGAACTCCGTCACTATGCTGTACGTTTCCTTTAAAGTCCTGAAGGCGTCTATCATGGTCCCCTCAAAGTTTCTTTCAAGGCTCCTTATCATGTAATCCAGATCCCTCATCTTCACCAGGGCTATACCGGCCCACCTGTCCCTTATGGTTCCAACAGTAACGTGTATCCTTCCTATGAACTTGAAGAGGAGGTCCCTCGTCACCTTTACACCGCCGTCAAGGATAATGACGTCATCTCCTCTCAGCTTTCTGAGACCTTTGTACGCTCCGAAAACGGAGCTGTCACGGAGGTTGTTTATGAAGCAGACCTCCGGAAACCTGTCAAAGAGGTCTTTGAAGTGAGAGCTTATAGAAGCGTATATGCTGTCTATACCTATGACCTTCGTAAGGACCTCCATGTTCTTCTCAAGATTTTTATACAGCTCCCTTCTGCTGGGAGACAGCAGACTTGAGTAGAGGAGGAGCAGGACTTTCATATGTATAATTTTAGTTTCCTGTATGAACTGGGAGCTCAGAAAGAGACTCCTGCTGGAAGAACCAGAGGTCCCCGAAGGAGACTGGGTCTGGTTCCACTGTGCGAGTGTCGGAGAACTTGTCACCGCGGAGCCTCTGATCAGGGAGTTAAGAAAGAGGTTCAGGGTCTTCCTCACCTACTTCTCGCCCAGGGCGAGGGACTTCATACTTAAAAGAGAGAACTCCTACGACCTTGCCTTTCCCCTTCCCCTTGACCTTCCCTTCCTTGTCAGACGTCTTGAAGAGCTGGTAAGACCTAAGGCCCTGATCCTTATAGAGAGGGAGATGTGGCCTTCCTTAATAGCCTGCACCGATGTTAAAAAGATACTCCTGAACGCGAGGTCAAAAGGTGGTATGTTGGAGAAGATCCTCACGAAATACTACACCCTCATAGTTGTAAGGACGGATAGGGATGCGGATGGCTTTAAAAGGCAAGGAGCCAAGAGGGTTCTGACCTGCGGCAATCTGAAGCTGGCCCAGGAGACCCACACCCAAAAGGTGGACGCTAACATACCGGCCGGGTCCAGGGTCTTCGTAGCGGGAAGCACCCACAGGGGAGAGGAAGAGGTCCTTCTGAAGGCCTTTCTAATTGCTAAGTCCAGGGTCCCCTTGAGGCTGGTAATAGCTCCCAGGCACATGGACAGGGTGGAGGAGGTGGTCAGGCTTCTAAAAGATAGCGGTGTAAGGTGGTGTCTGAGGACCTCACCTACTGAGGACTGGGAGGTTATGGTGGTAGACACCCTCGGGGAGCTGAGGGGTTTTTACAGCATCGCGGACGTGACCTTCGTCGGCGGAACCCTTGTTCCCGTAGGTGGACACAACCTCCTTGAGCCTGCTTTCCTGGGGAAACCAGTCCTTTTCGGACCTCATACCCATAAGGTTGAGGACCTTAAGGAGATCCTGATAGAGGTGGGTTACGGAGCGGAGGTGAGAGGCCCCGAGGATATGGCAAAGGCGGTTGTGAGCATAATTGAGGGAGACTTCAAGCCGAAGAGGGACTTAAAGGAGATAGGAGGTAAGGTGAGAAGGTGCTACCTTGAGGCACTCCTTTCAGAGCTTGAGTAGCTCCTTCATAAGCTCCTCTATCTGATCTCTTAGTCTTCTCAGACCTTCAAGGGTTTCCTTGGGTGGGTCAAGGACCCAGTTCTCCCTCCTCTTGTGGTTCGGAAGGAACTCGCACCTCTCCTTCGCCTCCTCGCTCATAACGACCAAGATGTCCAGCTTCCTGTAGGGTATCTTGGACAGGGGTTTGGGCTTTAGACCCTTTGTGGGGTAACCCTTTTCTTCAAGAACCCTTATGACCAGATCGTCAACCCTGTTTTCGGGCTCAACGCCAGCGGAGAAGATCTCCGCCTTAAGACCTGCTTCCCTGAACATCTTCCTGGCTATCGACTCCGCCATAAGGCTCCTGACGTTCCCCTTGGTGCTGACGAAACCCACACGCATCGTCTTAAATAATAGCATGAAGGTCTTCCTTTCCCTCGGGGACCTGTCCGCTGCGAATTACATACACGCTATCTTCGGGGAGGGCTTTGAGGACGTAGAGCTCATCGGCATAACGGATGCAAGGCTTGAGTCCATCGGTGTGAGAAGGGTCGCATCGGTTGAAGAGGTATCCGTAGTCGGCATAATGGAAGTCCTACCCAGGATACCCAAGGTTATCAGGGTCCTCAGAAAGGTAAGGGACTCTTTAAGGGGGTGTGATGTCCTTATAGCCTGCGACGCTCCCTCCTTCAACTTCAGGGTTATAAGGATGGCAAGAGGGCTGGGTGTAAGGAGGGTAGTATACTTCATATCTCCCCAGGTCTGGGCCTGGAGGTCGGGGAGGGCTAAGACCATTGCAGACCTTTGCGACCACCTTGTGGTAATACTCCCCTTTGAAGTGGACATATACAGGCCCTTTGAAGGAAGGAGCTTCAGGGTCCACTATGTAGGACACCCTCTCGTAGACCTGGTCCGCCCCGGCTGTAGTCCCGAGGAGCTCAGAAAGAAGATAGGTGTGAAAGGAGACTTCCTGAACCTTATGCCGGGGAGCAGGTGGAGTGAGTTAAGAAAACACATACCTCTGCTTAAGGCAGTCCTTGAGTCCCTACAAGTTTCCGCGGTTGTTCCCACCTTCCCATCCTACAGAAGGTTCATTGAGAAGAACCTTTCTGGTGCCAGGGTGATAACCGAGGAGGAGGCGCCCCTGCCCGCCTACTCCTCCATGTTCTACTCAAGGTGTTCCCTCATAGCTTCAGGAACAGCCTCCCTTGAAGCCTCCCTGGCTGGTTCACCACACCTTGTCTTCTACAGGGTAAACCCGATCACCCTGTGGGTAGGGAGGAAGATCGTGAAGGTTCCCCACATAAGCCTGCCAAACATCCTTCTACAGAGGAAAGTAGTTCCGGAGCTCATAAACCCCTCCCCGGAGAACCTTCTTAGAGAAACCCTGAACCTGTGGGAGAAAGATAGCGTCAGAAGGGTCCAGAGGGAGGCTTTCTCCGAGATCAGGCGTCTTCTCGGCGAAGAGGGTGTGGTGGAGAGGCTTAGAAACCTATTCAGGGATCTGCTATCTTTTTAACATGGGCGGGCTTGAGGGTATGCTGCTCGTTGTGACCTCCCGTATAGTGGAGTTTCTGGGCATAGTCCTCACCTTCTACCTATTCTTTAAAGGATACAAGGCCAAATACGTGTTCATGGTGGGCGGTGTTGTTTTACTCAGCATAAGCTCAAGTCTGGTGGGTATCTTCATCAGAGACTACTTCTACCATATAGCTATAGGGGACCTCCTGATCACGTGTCTCATACTCCTTGGCATACTGATCTACGTAGTCAGGAACCCGGAAAAGACCAAGGACTTCACCCCTCCCGAGGACGCAAGGTGTCCCTTTTGTAACGCCCTGATAGTCAAAGAGGAGGACCTCTGCACCATGAAGATAGGAAACCACACCCTCTTCTTTGACTCCTGCGACCATATGGTCAGGTTTATCAAGGAGGCGGACTTCCTGCTAAACAGCGGGAAGGTCCCTAAGGGGGAGGTCTCGGAGGTCTTCCTCAGGACCACGGATACGGGAGTCTGGAGGTCAGCCTCTAAGGTCCATGTGGTGGAGAGAGAGGGAACCTTCAGGGCCTACGAGAAACCGCCTGAGGGGGCAGAACCCTTAGACCTTGAGGGTCTTCTCGCAGACTTCAAGGACAAAGTCCGCGGGAACTGACTTCAGACATTCAAGGGTTCCTGTCCTGCACCTCTTTGGGTTCGGAGAACACGGAGAGCAGGGAGCAGGGTTCTTCACGTAAGCACCCTTAAGAGGGTAGAAACCGTATTCGGGAGAAGTAGATGTGTAAACGGTGACAGCAGGAACGCCGAGGGCGTTGGCTATGTGAACAGGGGAAGAGTCGTTTGACACCACACCCCTTGAACCCCCTACAATACCCATAAGCTCCCTGAGTGACGTCTTCCCCACCAGGTTTACAAACCTCACCCTGCCTTCTAACTCCCTGACCTTCTCCGTGTCCTCCTTCACACCCGTGACCACAACGTCTATCCTTCTACCGAGCCCCTCTATGACCTTTGCCCAGCCCTCAAGACCCCACTCCTTAAGGGGGAAGTTTGAGAATGGGCTTACCACAACGTAATCCCTACCACGGAGGCCGAACCTCCTTAACACCTCTTCCTTCTCCTCCTCGGTCATAGGAAGCCAGGGTTCTTTTACGAACTCCCTAACTCCCAAGGGTTCTAATAGCTTCAGGTTCCTCTCCACCTCGTGAAGCTCCCACCTGTGTGAGACCCTGACGTTGAAAGCGAAGGGAAACTCAGACCTGTCAAAGCCGACCCTCAGAGGTATACCGGAGAAGAGTATTATGAGTGCGGTCCGCAGGGATCTGTGGGGAACGAGGGCAACGTCATGACCCTTTATCTTACTCACCATACCGAAGCTCTCCACAAGCCCTTTTGAGAAGGGAACTACCTTAAGTCCCTCCCACCCTCTGAACAGCTCAAGACAGAAGGGCCTTCCTACGAAGGTGACCTCGGAGTTCGGGAAGTTTTTGAAGAAGGTCCTTATCAAAGGTGTTGTCAAGACCACGTCCCCGAGGTATGCGGTCTGCCAGACGAGGAATTTCATTTATTCATGCTAAAATTATACACCATGCTTCTGGGAGTCCTCAAAGAGCGATACCCCAACGAGAAGAGAGTTTCCCTGGTTCCCGTTGACGTGGAGAGGCTGGTAAAGAGGGGGCTTGGGGTCCTCGTTGAGAGAGGGGCTGGGTCTAAGGCCGGCTTTCCCGACGAGGAGTATAGGAAAGCCGGTGCGAAGATAACGACGAGGAAGGAGGTCCTTAAGAGGGCTGACCTAATACTCTCTGTGAGGAACCTCACCGCGGACAGGGAGAACTTCCTTAAAGAGGCTGAGAGCTATAAGGGTAAGGTACTGATAGGCTTTCTTGAACCCTTCGGAGTGGGAGACCTCTTGGACATACTAAGAGAAATCAAGATTACAGCGTTTGCCATGGAGCTTATACCGAGGATAACGAGGGCTCAATCCATGGACGCCCTCTCCTCCCAGGCTACGGTTGCGGGATACAGGGCGGTCCTCATAGGGGCGAACCTGCTCCCAAAGATGTTCCCCATGCTAATGACAGCTGCGGGGACTGTACTGCCCGCCAACGTCTTCGTTATAGGAGCTGGTGTTGCGGGCCTTCAGGCTATAGCTACCGCCAAAAGGCTCGGGGCCGTGGTCTACGCCTACGACATAAGACCTGCGGTAAGGGAACAGGTCCAGAGTCTCGGAGCTAAGTTCGTTGAGATAGGTATGGAGACCGAGTCCGCAGAAGATAAAGGCGGTTACGCTAGGGCGATGGACGAGGAGTTCTACAGAAAGCAGAGGGAGCTTATGAAAGAGCACGTCATAAGAAGCGACCTCGTGATCTGCACAGCCGTAGTTCCGGGAAGAAAAGCCCCTGTTCTGATAACTGAGGATATGGTGAAGGAGATGAAGCCCGGGTCCGTAATAGTAGACCTAGCCGCAGAGAGAGGGGGGAACTGTGAGCTCACCCAGCCGGGTAAGACCGTGGAAAAGCACGGTGTGAAGATAGTGGGAGCGGTGAATCTTCCTTCAGAAGTTCCCTACGACGCGAGCATAATGTATTCAAAGAACATCTTTAACTTCCTGAGTCTTCTGATCAAAGACGGTAAGATCAGCATGGATACAGATGACGAGGTAGTTAAGGAGACCCTGCTCCTGAAGGAAGGCGAGCTGGTTAGCGAGAGGATAAAAGAACTCCTTAAAGGGGGCTGAGTATGGATAACTTCGTCATGTATCTTACGGTTTTCGTACTCGCCATGTTCGTCGGGTTTGAGGTGATCACCAAGGTCCCGCCAACCCTACACACGCCTCTCATGTCCGGGGCTAACGCCATATCCGGCATAACCATAGTGGGAGCCCTTATAGCGTCCGGATCGGAGAATACCTTCCTTGCCAAGGTCTTAGGCCTTATAGCCCTGATCTTCGCGACTATAAACGTAGTCGGAGGCTTTCTTGTAACCCACAGGATGCTTGGGATGTTCAGGAGGAAGGAGTAGATGAAGGAGGTCCTGGTTAACTTAGCCTACCTGATCTCAGCGTCCCTCTTCATATTCGGCCTCAAAAATCTCTCCCACCCGAGGACCGCAGTGCGAGGGAACATGATCGGTGCCCTCGGGATGCTCGTAGCGGTCCTGGTGACCCTCCTTGACAGGAGGATAGTTGACATAACGACCATAATCGTTGGCCTTACAACAGGTGCGGTTGTGGGGACAGTTCTGGCCCTCAGGGTCCAGATGACCGCCATGCCTCAGCTGGTAGCTGTTTTCAACGGGCTCGGAGGAGGAGCCTCAGCACTTGTTGCCGGGACAGCCCTATACGAGTCCCTCTCGGGAGGTGGTGAGCCGGGTTTCTGGTTTACAGCCTCCGTCGTAGCGTCGGGGATAATAGGTGCGGTTACCTTCTTCGGTAGCGGTGTAGCCTTCGGCAAGCTCCAGGGGATCATAAAGGAGAGGCCAATAAGGTATTCGGGGGAGCAGGTGGTAAAAGCTGTCGTTTTCGGCCTCGCCCTTTTTGCCGGCCTGCTTCTAATAAAGAACCCGGACAGGACCGCCCTCTACTGGGTCATGATACTCTTTTCCTCGGTCCTAGGTGTCCTCCTGACAATAGCCATAGGCGGAGCGGACATGCCCGTGGTTATAGCTCTCCTTAATTCCTACTCAGGTCTTGCTGCCTCCGCAACAGGTTTTGTTCTGGAAAACAGCGCCCTCATAATCTCAGGCTCCCTCGTCGGAGCGTCCGGAATGATCCTTACGAACCTGATGTGCAAGGCGATGAACAGGTCACTCCTGAACGTTTTGTTTGGAGGCTTCGGTGAGGTGGTGAGTACGGAGGAAGACATATACGAGGGCAAGGTGAAGGCCACCTCTCCGGAGGAGGTGGCTTTAATCCTTGAGACCGCAAGGAGGGTTGTGATCGTCCCGGGTTACGGTATGGCTGTCGCCCAGGCCCAGTATGCGGTAAGGGATCTCTATAACCTCCTTGAGTCAAGGGGTGTTGAGGTGGAGTTCGGCATACACCCGGTTGCAGGAAGGATGCCTGGCCATATGAACGTTCTCCTTGCGGAGGTGGACATACCTTACGATAAAATGAAGGAGCTTGAGGAGATAAACCCGACCTTTGAACAGACGGACGTGGTCATAGTTATAGGTGCCAACGATGTGGTGAACCCGTTAGCTAACACAGACCCAAAGAGCCCGATAGCAGGTATGCCCGTCCTTGAAGTCTGGAAGGCGAAGACGGTAGTCGTCATAAAAAGGAGCTTGAGTCCCGGCTTTGCTGGTGTACCTAACCCCCTCTTCGCCATGGACAACACGCTTATGCTCTTCATGGACGCTAAGAAGGCAGTTCAGGAGATAGTGAACGCCCTCAAGGAGTCCTCTTAGATCTTCTCCCAAGAACCTTAAGAGGAAGACCCCACACCTTGGTAAAGAGCTTTCCCGCGGTGTGGTCAAAGGCGTCCTTCTCCGAGTAGGTGGCGAGTTCTTCCTCATACAGGGAGTTGGGGGACCTCCTTCCCACCACCGTGACGCTTCCCCTGTAGAGCTTCAGCTTCACCTCCCCGGTTACTAGATCTCCCAGCCTTGATGTGAAGGCGTCCATAGCCTCCCTCAGTGGTGTGAACCAAAGACCTTCGTAAACCAGTTTCGCGTACTCATGGGGTATGTGGCTCAAAAAGTAGTGGAAGGTAAACCTGTCCGTAACGAGGGAAAGAAGCTCCCTGTATGCGGTGTAGAGTACAGTTGCCCCAGGGGCCTCGTAAACTTCCCTGCTCTTTATACCGACGAGTCTGTTCTCAACCATGTCTATCCTGCCAACTCCGTGCCTGCCGGCGATAGAGTTAAGGTCTTCAACGAGCTTGTGGATCCTATCGTATTTCTTCCCGTTTAAAGAGACAGGAACGCCCCTCTCAAAGCCAAGGGTTACGGATTCTGGATCGTCTGGAGCCTTCTCTGGAGATACCGTTATCTGGAAGGCGTCCTCGGGAGGTTCCTCCCAGGGATCCTCAAGGGGTCCGCACTCTATGGAAACACCCCAGAGGTTTCTGTCTATGGAGTAAGGCTTCTCCTTGGTGACCTTCACGGGTATGCTGTGTTTCTTTGCATACTCTATCTGCTCCTCCCTTGCCCTGAACTCCCACTCCCTTACGGGAGCTAAAACCTCTATGTCCGGATCTAAAGCCCAGACAGAAAGCTCAAACCTCACCTGGTCGTTCCCCTTCCCGGTGGATCCGTGGGCTACGTAGTCCGCCCTGAACTTCCTTGCATACTCCACCAGTTTCTTTGATATGAGGGGTCTGGAAAGAGATGCGGTTAAGGGGTATCTGCCCTCATAGAGTGCTAATGCCCTTAGGGTAGGTAAACAGTATTCCCTTACGAACTCCTCCCTTACGTCCTCAACGATCGCCTCAACCGCACCTGACGCTTTGGCTTTCTCCGGGATCTCGGACAGCTCATCACCCTGACCGACGTTCGCGGTGTAGGTTATGACCTCAAAGCCTTTTTCCGTCAGCCACCTCACCATAACGGACGTATCAAGACCTCCCGAGTAAGCGAGGATTACCCTCTTTGGCATGGGAACTATTTTAGTAGATCTTCATCACCCTCCTTGCGAGATCGGGATCCTCCTCCCTTATCCTGGAAGCCAAAGACCTCGCCTCAGGACCCGCCCCCTTAGGAAGGTTCACGCCCGCATCAACACTGAGGGTTCTCAAGGATCTCAGGAACTTCCCCCTTGCGATTATACTCGCAACGCTCACCTCCACCTCCCTCTCTCCCTTTTCTAAGAACCTTACTCCCTGAAAAGGGCTAACCTTTGAGTATGCATCAAGGGTTATCCTGATTGGTTTGAACTCATACCTTATTACTTCTATCAGCTTTCCATAAGCGGAGTCCATGAGCCTGTTCAGATTGCCGAACTCCCCGTAAAGGACATTAAACCTTTCCGGCATCAGCTTTATACACCTCACCTTCACCAGCTCCTTTAGCTTTTCCGCTTTCCTCAGGACCTCCTCGTCTTCCATGCTCTTCGTATCCTTCGGAGTTGCCTTAAGGACCTCCTTAAAGTTCTCCGGGTCTATGACCGCACAGCAGAGAACCAAAGGGCCGAAGATGTCTCCCTTGCCCGCCTCATCGCACCCAGCAACGGGGCCCTCGGGTGGGTCTATGATCTC
>JAJRQX010000031.1 GCA_024280065.1 Aquificota bacterium | reverse complement strand
ACCCCTTCATGACCCCGACCTACCGAGGTTCTGGGGAGGGCTTGTAGGCTACTTCGCTTACGATATGGTCAAGTTCTATGAACCCGTGGGAGACGGAAACCCCGACCCTGTTTCCACCTATGACATATACCTCGTCCTCACCGACAGGGTGGTGATCCACGACAACCTGACCGGGAAGATAAGGATAGTGTTTCCGCTTCTTACAGAAAGGGGTGTGGAGGAGGAGTTCAGGAGGATAAAGGCGGAGCTTGAGGATACGGTAAGGAGGCTCATAGAGGGTAAGGCTACCCATATCAGTCTTGAGGAGAGGGAGCCCGATCTCTCCCTCTGGGAGTCCAACTTCTCAAGGTCCGGCTTTGAGTCCGCTGTAAAAAAGGCTAAGGAATATATATCCCAGGGGGATGTTATACAGGTGGTCCTCTCCCAGAGGTTCAGGAGGGAATTCAGGGGGGATCCTAAGGACGTTTACAGGGTCCTCAGGTTCCTGAACCCATCACCATACATGTATTACCTTGACTTCAGGGACCTTCAGGTCATAGGATCCTCACCCGAGGTCCTGGTGAGGGTTGAGGGGAACAGGGTGGAAACAAGACCCATAGCCGGAACTAGGCCCAGGGGTAGAACCCGGGAGGAGGACAGGAGGCTTGAGGAGGAGCTGATCGGGGACGAGAAGGAAAGGGCTGAACACCTCATGCTCGTGGACCTTGCGAGGAACGACATAGGTAGGGTGGCCAAGGAGGGGACCGTAAGGGTTGAGGACTTCATGAGGGTGGAAAGATACTCCCACGTGATGCACATGGTGAGCGATGTGGTAGGCGAGCTTAAGGAAGGGACTGGTCCCCTTGAGGTACTGAGGGCTACCTTTCCGGCAGGAACGGTCTCGGGGGCACCGAAGGTGAGGGCCATGCAGATAATAGAGGAGCTTGAACCTGAAAGGAGGGGTATATACGCGGGCAGCGTAGGCTACATCTCCTTTCAGGGAAACATGGACATGGCAATAGCCATAAGGACCGCGGTTGTGAGGGACAGGGAGGTCTTCGTGCAGGCGGGTGCAGGCATAGTGGCGGATTCGGTCCCTGAGAAGGAATGGGAGGAGACGGTGAACAAGGCCAAGGCCCTTATGAAGGCCATAGAGACCGCGGAGTCAATCCACGTAAAGGGATAGGTTCGGGAGACCGAACCTTTTCCTCAGCTCCTCCTTCACAAGCTCCCTGTAGAGGTCTTTGTTCTCCTTGAACTTACTGTATTTCTTAAGTATCCTCTTCCTCTCCTCCTCGGGAAGCCTCCTCCAGAGGTTTCTGAGGATACGTTTTTCCAGATCGCTGAGTATCCTCCTGGCCTCCTCCTCCGTCCTCGGTTCAGGCGGGAGCTTCCTTATTAAACCCTTTACAAGCTCTATCTTCTTTCTGAACCTATCCCTCCAGCTCCAGTGTTCCTCATAGGCCTTCAGCCTCCTCCAGTTCTCAAAGGCCTCCATGACCGCTGAGAAGCACAGGAAGAGGGGCGTCTTGGATCTCTTTTTCGGAGCCACGCTCTCCAAACACCTCCTCACACCCTCAAAGGCCACCTCCTCCGGAACACCCATCTCCTCAAGGGCCTTAAGGAACTCCCTGTCCCTCGGTGAGAGGAAGAAGTCACCCCCCTTGAGTTCCAGTATGAGGGTCTCCAGTTTCTTAGAGTAGCTCATCTTATTAAAGCTACCGCAACCGAGTAGTCTCTCTCGTGGGATATGGAGACCAGGATCTCCCTTCCCTTCAAAACCTCCTCTATACCCTCTCTCCTTATAAGGACCCTGGCGGGCTGGCCCGAGTTTCCGAGGACTTCTATCTCCTTAAACCTCAGGAGTACACCGAACTCCTGATAGAAGGCCTTAAGGACCGCCTCCTTACAGGCCCACCTCGCTGCCAGGCATGGGACCTTATTTCTTTGAGAAGTGCAGTATTCAAGCTCCTTCTCCGTGAAGACCCTCCTAAGGAACTTTTCCCCGAAGCGGTCTATCGCTTCCTCTATACGCCTGTTCTGAACTATGTCTACACCCACCATCAGCCTTTCAGCATAAGGTCCCTGAACCTGATGAGGTAGTTTTTTGTTTCCTCAGGAAGTCTGTTCAGGTTCTCCCAAGGGTTCAACCCTTTAAACCTCTCCGCGTTACCCTCTCCCCAGTTGTAGGCGATCAGGACGAGCTCCCACCTCTTGAACTTATCAAGGAGATACCTTATGTATCTGAGAGCAGCGTGGGTGGACCTAACCGGATCGAACCTCTCGTCCACCTTATCATCAACCCTGAGACCGAACCTCCTTGCGGTTTCAGGCATCAGCTGCCAGAGGCCCGCGGCACCCTTCCGGGAAACAGCCTTAGGGTTGTAATTACTCTCCACTTCCGGTATGAGTGTAACCCAGGAAGGCAGGCCGTAGCGTCTGACGAGCGTCCCCACCATGGCTCTCAAAGTATTGGGCTGTGTACCCCTGTCCTGAAATCTGTCCTTCAGGTTCCCTGTTCTCTCCAGGCTCTTAAGGATGTAATCCGCAAGGCCAACACCTCCCCCCTCCGCCAGCTTTTTGCTTACCGCCTCAAGAAACATGTCATAGTATACCCTCTGGTAGAAGCTCTTTCCCTTTACCACGGGTCTGAAAGCCTCCTTCAGGACCTGCTTCAGCATTATGGCCTCAAACTCCTCGGCGAGCTTCCTGACATCCCTCTTCAGATAATCCATGAAGGTGTATGAGGGATAGGGTAGCGTGATCCTCATAACACCTCCAGCTTTGCCTTCAGGGCTCCCGCTTCCTTAAGGGCCTGGAGTATGGATATTATCTCCCGAGGTGTCGCTCCGAGGAAGTTCAGGGAGTTCACGAGCTCTTGAACCGTGGTTCCCCTGATCGGGACGAGTCTCCTCATCTCCTCCCTCACTTCAACCTCCGTCCTCGGGACCTCCCTCGCCTCACCCGGTGAGAAGGGTGGGGGCTGGACTACCTCTGGCCTCTCCACCACCTTTATAACCAGACTTCCCACAGCGACCGCCACGGGGTCTATCCTGACGTTCCCTCCGAGGAGAACCGTTCCCGTTCTCCCGTCTATAACCACCTTGGCAGGGTAGGAGGTCTTTACCTCAAGGTTCTCCACTATGGCCAGGAAGTCAACCGGGTCGTATTCCTCCGGTATGGTAACCCTCACCGTTGCACTGTCTATGGCCTTGGCTATTTTCCTGCCGAACCTCTCGTTTATGGCGTCCTGAACCGCCTTGGCTGTAGTGAAGTCGGGAAAGTCAAGGTTTATGTTTATCTCCCTTGAGTCAAGGGTAAAGGGGAGGTCCCTCTCAAGTATAGCTCCGTTAGGTATCCTTCCGACCGTCGGGACGTTCTTCACCTGCCTCGCCCCCCTCCCCCTAGCTTCATAACCGCCCACTATGACCTGCCCCTGGGCGAGGGCATAGATCTTCCCGTCAGGCCCTCTTAGGGGTGTCAGGAGCAGTGTTCCTCCCTCAAGGCTCCTCGCGTCTCCGATTGAGGAGACGGTGACGTCAAACCTCATCCCCGCCTTCGCGTAGGGAGGAACCTTTGCTACCACCCATACCGCGGCCACGTTCCTTATGGTTATCCTGTTGGGATCAACCACTATCCCCATCTTTTGAAGGGCGTTTGCCAGGCTCTTAACGGTAAAGAGGGTAGCCTTGCCGTCCCCCGTTCCCCTTAAACCCGCCACAAGGCCGAACCCCTGAAGGAGGTTTACCCTGTGTCCCTCTATGGTAGCTATGTCCTTTATCCTCTCTCCGAAGGAGAAACCGAAGATAAGGACGATCAGAAGGGGAATATACGTGCGAATATACGTGCGAGCCATCCCGGTTTACCCCCTTCTGCCATGTACCCCTTACCGTCAAGGAATATCTCCATGTTGGCTATCCTGTCACTGGTGACTGTGTTCGTGCTGTCTATATCCTCCGGCCTTATAATGCCTCTCAAAATGAACTCCCTTCTCATACCGCCCACTACTATATACTTCTTAGCTTCTATTAACATCGTCCCGTTT
>JAJRQX010000030.1 GCA_024280065.1 Aquificota bacterium | reverse complement strand
TCGCACCTGTAGAGGTCCTCCTCAAACTTGGGGAGCTGACCCGTACCTTCCATGACCTCAGGTCTTACCAGATGTGGTGGTATGACCTCCTGATAGCCTCTGCCCGTGTGCAGGTCAAGCATGAAGTTTATTAAAGCTCTCTCAAGTCTGGCTCCCAATCCCTTCACCACGGTGAACCTGCTACCTGCTAAGGTTGTCCCCCCTTTAAAGTCAAGGATGCCAAGAGCTTCACCTATCTCCCAATGGGGTTTAGGTCTGAAGGTGAAGTCTTTGGGCTCTCCCCATCTTCTTACTTCAACGTTATCACCCTCGTCTTCCCCCACAGGGACGCTCTCATGAGGTAGGTTGGGAACCTTGAGCATAAGGGACCTTAGGTCCTCCTCAACCCTTCTCAGGGACTCTTCAAGGGACTCTATCTCCCCCTTTATGCGTTTCACCTCCTCCTCAAGGGCTGAGGTATCCTTCCCTTCCTTCCTTAAGGCCCCTATCTCTCTGCTTTTCCTGTTCCTTTCAGCCCTGAGGCTCTCAACCCGAGCTATTATCCCCCTCCTTTTTTCGTCAAGCTCAAGGATCTCATCCACCAGCTTGACGAGATCTCTATCTCTCGTGGAAAGTCTTTCCCTAACGTAGTCCGGCTTTTTCCTTATCAGCTCTATGTCTATCATAGGGATAATTTTACTCCACCAGGTAGAACTCCTCAGGGCCTTTGGCCACAGCTATTGAACCCCTACCCTTGTTCTTGGCGTAGTAGAGGGCCCTGTCCGCCCTGCCCACTATGTCGTCCGTCTCCTTATCCTCCTCCATAACCTCCGCCACACCTATGGTTACCGAGAGCCTGGCTACAAAGGGGATAGTGGTTATGCACTCCCTGATCCTCTTGGCAACGTGAACAGCGTTCTCCTTTCTTGTCTTCGGGAGTATTACCAGGAACTCATCACCTCCGTATCTTATACCGAAGTCAGACCTCCTCAGGTACAGCTTTATACACTGGCCTACCTTCTTGAGGGCTTCATCCCCTGAGAGGTGCCCGAACTCGTCGTTTATCCTCTTTAAGTTGTCTATATCAAGGAATAGGACGGAGAAGACCTCCCTGTACCTCTGCCACATGTAAAGGAACTTCTCCATAAGACCCGTCAGAAAGCTCCTGCTGTAAAGGTCAGTCAGGCTGTCAAATACTCCAGACCTTATCACCGAGAGGTTCGTTATGTTTATCATGGACTCCCAGTATATACCCCCTACAGGCAGTTTCCCGTAAGCCCTGAGGTAAACCTCAAAGTCGAGGGTGACCGTGTCCACGTTCTCCTCACCTGAGGCTATGGGACAGTTGATGTTGTATTCGGGACATGGCTTCTCAAGGTTGTACAGGACCTGAAAGCACTTCTTACCCGTAACGTCTCCCAGCATCATCTTTCCCGTCTCGTTGAGGGATGTGATCATGTAGTTTCTGTTTATAAGGACTACCGGTAAGAACTTATCAAGGTCTTCCACGCCCATAGTTTAAATAAAAAGGATCGGCGGATCTTAGAAATTGTAAAGGATCTTTACCTTATCCCCAGCTCTTCCAAAAGGTTCCTTGAGAAGCCCTCAATGATCTTGTTCTTTTCGGGGATTATGTTGTAAGGAACTCCCGTGACGCCGAGCAGCTCAACCACCTTGAGGTGTTCCTCAACGAGGGGACACCTTTCCACCTTCGGCACCCTGCCGTCAAGCTTGCCTGAGAGGACTTCATCTAGGGCTTTCCTTTTATCCTTGGAACAGATTATGTAGTAGGACTTCATGAGGTTCTCCTCACCCCAGGCCTTGAAGGGGAATACGAAGACGTAGACCTTTATCTTGTCAAGGTGGTTCTTAAGCTCCTTCCACTCAGCCCTGCAGTGGGGACAGTCGGGGTTTATAACCGTTATCAGCTTCTTCTTCCCATTGCCTACCACAATGGCCTTGTCAAGGGGTATCTTCTTTATCTGCTCCTTTACTATCTCCTCGTAGAGACTTCCGGCTATTAGGAGACCGAAGGTCAGCAGGAGTGGGAGGACGATCCTCCGCATATCTCCTCTATTCTAGCCCTTACCTTCTCTATGATCCAGTCGGGCGTGGAAGCTCCTGCGGTTATGCCGACCCTTCTAACATTCTTGAACCATTCCGGCCTCAGCTCCTCAGGAGTTTCTATGTGGTAGGAATTGGGGTTTAGGGTCTTCGCTATGCTGTGAAGCCTCCTCGTGTTCCCGCTGTTCTTACCTCTACGATTATCATGACATCCACCTCAGGAGCTATCCTGTAAACGTCCTCCTGCCTCACCGAGGTGGCGTTGCAGATGGTATTTATTACCTTAACCTCCTTTACCCAGAGAGAAAGCTCACCGACCACCTCCTTGAAAAACCTCTCGTTCTGGGTTGTCTGGGAGACCACACCCACCCTCTCATGCTTACAGGCCTCCTCAAGGTCCTCAAGGGTCTCAACCACTATACCCTCACCCCCGCTCTCCTTAAGGTAGCCTAAGGTCCCTATGACCTCCGGGTGGTTCTTCTCACCCACTATGACCACAAAGTAGCCCTCCTCAACGAGCTGGCAGACCGCTTCGTGGACCGCCTTAACGTATGGGCACGTTGCGTCCACCACGTTAACACCCTTCCTCCTCAGTTCCCTTTCCTTTTCGGGGGGAACGCCGTGGGACCTTATGATCACGGTGTCTCCTTCCCTAAGTTCCTCGCCCTCTAAGGGCTTTACTCCCTTTCCCTTTAACCTTTCCACCTCTTGGGGGTTATGGATTATGGGTCCGAGGGTAAATATGCGGGAACCCTTAATCTTCTCCACTGACTCCTCGGCCATCTTCACAGCCCTCTTCACACCGAAGCAAAAACCTGCGTTTGGGGCTACTATTATCTCCACCATGGTTCTTAAAAAATTATAAAGTTTTCAGAACTTCTCAAGCTCCGGGTTCACCGGAAGGGTCCCGTACCTGGCTCCCTCAACGATAACACGCCTTCCCTCAACCCTGACCCTACCCTCCGCGAACCACTGGACCGCCTGAGGTAGTATCCTGTGTTCAAATTTCAGGATCCTATCGGATAAGGTCCCCTCCGTGTCTTCAGGAAGAACCGGAACCGCCGCCTGAACTATCACGGGGCCTCCGTCCACGCTCTCATCAACTATATGGACCGAACACCCGGTTATCTTAGCCCCGAACTCAACAGCCCTCCTCTGGGCGTGAAGCCCCTGGAAGGCGGGTATGAGGGCGGGATGTATGTTTATGACCCTGTTGGGAAACTCAGAGAGAAACGTCCTTCCTAAGATCCTCATGAAGCCTGCAAGGACCACGAGTTCAACCTCTTCCTCCTTAAGTATGCTCACTATCCTCCTTTCAAACTCCTCCCTGCTAGGGAAATCCTCTCTGCTTACTACTCTGGCTGGTATGCGATGCCTTTTGCACCTATCAAGGGCATAAGCCTTCGGGTTATCCGAAATGACAACCCTTATCCGTGCGTCTACCTTTCTGGCCTCTATGCCGTCTATTATCGCCTGCAGGTTGGAACCTCTGCCCGAGACCAGGACCCCTAACCTAAGCATAGCCTCCGCCCCCGGGAGTCTCTATCCTGATCCTGTCGCCGGGCTTCAGGGTGGTCGTGAACTTGGCGGGCATAATCGTCTCCTTACCCTCCCTGATTATAAGGTTTCTTCCTTCCTTGCCCGGCTTCCCTCCTGAAAGTCCGTAGGGCCTCCTTCTCCTCCTCTCGGAGAGGACCGTGACCTGAGCATCGCAGAGGACCTCTATCTCCCTGACTATGCCGTCCCCTCCCCTCCACTTACCCTCCCCTCCAGAACCTCTCCTTACGGAATACTCCCTCACTATAAAGGGATAGGCATGTTCAAGAGCCTCTACGGGTGTGTTCATGGTGTTGGTCATGTGGGAGTGAATAGCACTCTCACCGTCCCCTCCTCTCCAGGCCCCCATGCCTCCCCCTACGGTCTCGTAGTAGGCGAACACCCTCCCCGTTTCAGGGTCCCTACCTCCTATGGTGATGTTGTTCATCGTTCCCTGACTCGCTGCGGGTATGACTTCGGGTATGGCCTTTGAGAGGGCCCCCAAGACCACGTCCACTATCCTCTGGGATGTTTCAACGTTTCCCCCAGCCACGGGTGATGGGAACTCGGCGTCCACCACAGTTCCCCTTCTGGTTATCACCTCTATGGGTCTGAAACACCCGTCGTTGGTCGGAGCGTCCTCGGGAAGAAGGCACCTGAACACGTAGAATACAGCGGCCAAGGTCACTGACCTTACCGTGTTCAC